>NZ_JBWGPQ010000079.1:0-1641 GCF_056331585.1 Thermanaerothrix sp. | reverse complement strand
CCAGACCGCTGATGCCAAAAATGGGGACGGTGAGTAAAAGGATACGTAAGAGGTGGGTGGTAAGGGCCTCTTGGCCCGGATCTTGACCCGGGGCCAGCAGGAATAGCCCATGCCGAACGACCTGAGGCGCAAAGAGAGCCACGAGCAGACTGATCAACCCCAGGATCAGGATGAGCCAGTTGAAGATAGCCGAAGCCAGGCGCCACGCCTGATCACGGTCGTCTTGGGTAAGCAATGCCGTAAACGTGGGGATGAAGGCTGATCCCAAAGCGCCGCCGGCCATCAGGTTGAAGAGCATCTCAGCGATGCGGTTGGCTGCGTTGAACGAATCCAGTGCGGCGCTGGTGCCGAACGTGCGATAAATGAGGATACCCCGCACCAGCCCCATCAAGTTGCTGAGCAGAAATGCCACCATGATGGTTGTAGCGGCGCGGGCAATATGTCGGTTGGCTTGATTGATGCGGGGCACATCCTGAGTGTGCATCAGTGCCGATGATAACATAATTTAGAGGTCGAGTAAGAACCTGACCGCAGGCGAGGTTGAGTATAATATCGTTGAGAGGTCGTCTGGAGGTTTTATGTTTCCCATTAAAGATACCGTTCGCTCACGGTCGTTTCCCATCGTCAACTGGACGATCATTATTTTAAATACCCTGGTTTTTCTGTTTGAGATGAGTCTTTCGCCCTTGGGGCTTGAGCGCTTCATCCGCGTTTTTGGGTTGGTGCCGGCCAAATTCTCCTTGGTCAATCCTCTAACCTGGTATCCGTTGCTTACCCACATGTTCTTACATGGGGGATGGGTGCACTTTTTAAGCAACATGTGGACGCTCTATATTTTTGGGGATAACGTTGAGGATCGCCTCGGTTCAGGGCGCTATTTGATTTACTACCTGCTAGGGGGTATCTTTGCCGGTCTGATGCAGATGTTTTTCGGTGGTGCGCCTAACGTTCCTTCGATTGGGGCCAGTGGTGCCATTGCCGCCGTGTTGGGGGCGTATTTCCTGTTTTTCCCTCATGCTCAGGTAATCACCTTTGTGCCGGTCTTCTGGATGCCCTGGTTTGTCAACATTCCGGCGGTGGTTTATCTTGGATTCTGGTTCATCTCCCAGTTGTTCTCGGGGTTGTTGGCGTTAGCCCTGCCTGCTGGAGCAGCGGCGGGAGGTATTGCCTGGTGGGCGCACATTGGTGGCTTTGTTTATGGGCTGATTGTCGCTCGACCAT
The DNA here is from genome assembly GCF_056331585.1 of Thermanaerothrix sp. Classification (NCBI taxonomy): domain Bacteria; kingdom Bacillati; phylum Chloroflexota; class Anaerolineae; order Anaerolineales; family Anaerolineaceae; genus Thermanaerothrix; species Thermanaerothrix sp. The sequence goes on along the minus strand of NZ_JBWGPQ010000079.1, from coordinate 420 downwards.
TTAGTTATGGGCGTCGCCCGCGGCGCTGGTATCTGGATGAATACTATCCCTGGTGACTTCACAAGGAGGCCCTATGGACTTACTCAACCTGTTTTGGCTCTTTCTGATTATCTCTTCTGTTGCTCCGCTTTTTCGCCAAAAAATCATTGAGACCCACCGTTTACAGTTGATGCGAAAGATTGAAGAGAAGCGTGGTTCACGCGTGATTGCGCTCATCCATCGCCAGGAGAGTATGTCCTTCCTGGGTTTTCCATTGGCACGCTATATTGATATTGACGATTCAGAACAGGTTCTGCGGGCGATTAAGATGACAGATGATAACGTCCCAATAGATCTGATTCTCCACACGCCGGGCGGTTTGGTGTTGGCAGCGGAGCAGATTGCCAATGCCCTTTCCAAGCATCCGGCTAAAGTGACGGT
>NZ_JBWGPQ010000078.1:0-1749 GCF_056331585.1 Thermanaerothrix sp. | reverse complement strand
CGGTTCATGTCAAAGGGCAAAAATTCGGCTAAGACGGATTTATAAGCCACAAACTGCCAGTGCGAGGCGCCGGCAATCGCGCTCACCCCATGGTAGGTTAGACGAAAACAGGTTTCCACCTCGTATTTTTGGCGAATCTCGTTTTCGTCCTGGCCTAATGAACGATTAAATTCATAGTACGTTTTCCAGGGGATGAACTTACCCTCTTCCACCTGCACCTCGGGGTTGCTCTGCGCCCAGGCCAAAGTGTGGGTTAGATACTCACGTTTAGTGATAAAGGGGCGGCTGGTGACCATGCCCACGCGGGGAAAGGTTTCCAGTAAACGCACACTCTCGCTCAGCCAGCCGGGGTAAAAGAGAACATCATTGTCGGCATAGGCGATGATCTCGCCTGGCGCACCGCTGAGGATGATATTCCAGGCGCCGCCCTTGCCCAAATTCTTCTCCGAGAGGATGAGATACTGAATATGCCCGGCGCGCTGCTCGCCCAGCAGGTAGTCCTGTACCTCGGCGCAACTCCCGTTATCGAAAACCAGCAAATCAAAAGGCAAGCCAGCATCTTGACGCACTGAATCCAGGCAGGTGCGCAAAACGTCCAGCATCTCGGCATAAAAGCCGCTCAAGAAGGGGATATAGTTAAGAATTGCTACTGTGATGCGCTCAGGACGTGCCACCTGGTTGACGAACTTGGCCGGATTCTGACCTACCCGCATAAATGAACCTCAATAAAGCGCCCGATAAAGGGCACGATATAGGCGCACTAACCAGGGCCGCGTGCGCCGATTTTGCGCCAACCCCTTTAGCCACCGCCAATGCAATTTCTGCGGGATTGTGACATCATCAGGTTGTGGTCTCGTTTTTATGCCTTTTCCGGGGAGTTGCAAACGGTCTAATTCGGGGCGCAAAGCGTCATCAATCGTGTTGCCCATATGATAGAGGTATGGGCGTGTCGTCGTCAGGTGAAGGTATCCCCGACGATCCAGTTCTACGTCTTGATAAGTGTCTTCGTGGCGGCTTAGTTGCTGGGTGGCGGGCAAGGGGAGAATCTCTTGCAACACTTTGCGGGGCGCGAGAAACTGCTGATGTGAATTTCCGCCCAAGAAAGCCTGAACCCCTGTCTCTACGTTAGTCACCCGATCCAAGAGCATATTGCGATAAAACTGCTCGCGTTCGCCTTGAATACCGCGACCGCGACAGTATTCATCCAAAACCCAGGGTTCGGGTTTGACCTGGTCAAACCGGAAGCGGGGATCCTTAGTCTGACGAAACGCCGTGTTTCCTTTATCCTCTTCCCAATCCGGAAAAACCACCTGAGCACCAACCATGCCAATATTGGGGAAACTCTCTACGATTTTCCAAGAGGCTTCAAGCCAGCCAGCACGGAAGAGCATATCGGAATCAGCGTAGCAAATCCACTCATTCGGCATGCCACCCAAGATAACGTTTAGCGCCCCCGTCTTGCCCATGTTATGCTCTGAAAGGATCAGCCAATCAATCCAGCCCGCTTCATGGAGGCTTTCCAATTCGCGCTTGACCTCGGCGCAACTACCGTTATCAAAGACAAGGTAATTGAAGGGTTCTAGCGTGTATTGATGAACACTGGCCAGGTGATAGCGAAAAACCTCCATGGCTTGAGCGAAATACCCCTCTTGGGAGGGGATATAAACGATGGTGGCTATCCCCAACCGGTGGGGTCTGTAAGCCGGAACGCCCAATTTTGCCGGATTTTGACCTACCCGCATACTTTCT
>NZ_JBWGPQ010000077.1:0-1813 GCF_056331585.1 Thermanaerothrix sp. | reverse complement strand
TCGGAGCGCGTTGCGGCAGAATCAAGGATTGCAAACTTTTGCCGCCCGCGCAAGTCGGCTGCAATGCGCGGGTGGATTATTTAATATTTTCTTCAATTGCTCTGTTGCAAACATTGATTGAATGGGGTAAAGATAGGTCATGAAACCTCGAGAAAGCCGTTATGTGAAGGTTGCCCGGATCGCTTATCACTTGACCCAAGAGGTGCTGCCTCGGTACGCGCACCCGAAAAGCCCGCATCATTTTACATGGCCTCAGTTGGCAGCCTGTGTGTTGCTGATGTACTACCTGGACTTCAGCTACCGGGACATGGAAGAGTGGTTGTTGGCCAGTGATCAAATCTGCCAGGTGCTGGAGCTGCCGCGGGTTCCCGACCACACTACCTTGCAGCGTACGGACAAGGAGCTGAACATGCTGGACGTTGAGAAGATGAAGAACCAGTTGCTGGATGAAAACGGGGTGAATGAGGATAGTGTGGCTGCGGATAGTACGGGTTTTTCGCCGGGACAGGCCAGCCTGTATGACCCAACCCGCACGGGAGGCCTCTATCAGCGATGGGTCAAAGGGGTGTATGCGGTGGGCACGGCTTCTCAGTTCATCCTTGCCTGGCGTTCGGGCTGGGGACCAGGTAGCGACGTGGCGTATCTGCCTGGGTTGCGGCGAGATGCCTGCCGGTATGGACGATATCAAGGCAAGCGCAAAGCCTGGGTGATGATGGCGGATGCGGGCTTTGATGGCCAAACCGTTCGAGATGACGATCTGATTCCGCCCATTCGACGTGGCGGTACACGGCTGAACCCTGAGCGCAAGGCGCGCGCCGATCTGGTTTCTCAAGCCCGCGTGGATGGTCGGTTTGGTCAACGTTGGAAGACCGAAACGGTGAACTCGGGGATCAAACGCAAGTTTGGTGACACCATCCGTTCTCGGAAGCACAGCCTGCAGCGGCGGGAGCCGATCATCCAAGGGTTGGTCTACCATATCCATCGCTAACTGGGCCAGGTTTTATCGATCTTTGCAACAGAGCATTATCGTCTATAAATATCCAAACACCCAATCAGATACCGGGACAATGGTCTTATTCTTCTCATCCCTAAAAACATATCCATTGGTACTTTCTCTAATGAATGTAAAACCGGGGAGGGTCACATCTCGGGTAAATTTCGTGAGATTACAAATTTCGTTTTCACATAGATAAGCCTCAACTTCTTGCCCCCAACCAAACGCCCACCAATCTACAACGGATAATTTAGTGCTTCCCTCGTTGCTGACCATGAGCCTTGGGTGCATCCATTTTAATGCCATACGGCGGCATCTCCCCCTCCGCCTGCCATCGGAACTCCCTCACCTGTCCATCATCAGGGTATGCAAAGCCATCCTCCACCTCGGTTTTGCTCACCCATTCCCCGCTGGCGATGTCCACCAGAATCGCCTGCGCCGGTGTTTGCGCCTTCCCCTGGCTGTCGTATACCGGCAGGGTGGTGATCAGCATCTGCTCCCCATTCGGCACAAACTGCACCTGCAGCAGGTAGTAGGTGTCCTTGACCTCCCACCCGCTCACTTGCCGCACCAGTTTGCGGCTCTCCACCTTATACACGTCTACCCGTCCAGCGCGCACCACCGCCGCCAGCGTGCCGTCCGCGGAGAACACCAGCCCACACCTCCCCTCCATCGCCCCGCACCACGGCAGGGTTTCCTTGGGCAGGCGCTTCTCCCAGCCCTCGCCCAATTCTGCCGCCGGATACAGGCGCACACTGCCATCAAACACCGTCGCCAGATACCGCCCATCGGGTGAGAACAGCGCACCCATGCCCCGCA
>NZ_JBWGPQ010000076.1:0-2021 GCF_056331585.1 Thermanaerothrix sp. | reverse complement strand
ATTTACCTCTTGCATTTTGGGGCAAATGCGATATACTCTGCCCAGCCATAAAACCAATTATTTCTAGCCGAGGGAGAACCATGACTATGATCAAGCATTATAACCAGGAAAGCGCAGAAGACGACAAGCCTCCTGATATTCGTCCGCGCCCAGTGCGTCCGTGGCGTGTAGCGGTCATCGCGAACATCAAGGGGGAAACGCCGATACCCGAGGATGCGCCACCCGACGCCGGCGCGGAGTTCGACAGCCCCAGAACGATCCAGGCCATCCGAGAGGCCATCGAATCTGACGGACATACCACCATCTTTTTGCCAGCCGATAGCAACCTACCACAAGCCCTTCACGAATATTGCCCGGATATTTGCTTTAATATCGCAGAAGGACTTGGAGGTGACGGTCGGGAAGCCCAAGTGCCCGCGCTCTTGGAAATGCTCAAAATTCCCTATACTGCCTCCCGGGTCGTAACCAGTGCGATTTCGCTTGAGAAAACACTGACAAAGCGCATCTGGCGCGACCACCATCTACCCACAGCAGCCTTCCAGGAATTTGAGACCCCTGATGATCCTATCTCACCCGACCTACATTACCCACTTTTCGTCAAGCCAGTTCGGGAAGGTACCGGTATGGGCACCGATGAACATTCGGTGGTCTTCGATGAACTCCAACTCCGGCAACGTGTCAGGTGGGTTATTGAGACATACCACCAGCCCGCTCTGGTGGAGACGTATCTCTCCGGACGCGAGTTTACCGTCGCCGTCATAGGCGGTCCCCATGCCCGCCAATACAGCCGCCATCCCGAATGGTACGCAGAAGATGGTTTTCATCGCTTCCCGATTATGGAAATCTACCATCAGACCTCGGTAACACCGGGGATCTACGGCCATGAAGCCAAACAACGATACCCTGGTGAAGAGGGAGCACCGCTGTATCTCTGTCCCGCGGCCATAGATGAAGCCCTGGCAGAACAACTAAACGATTTGGCCATTCGTGCCCATAAGGCTATTGGCGCTCTTGATGTCTCACGGGTAGATATTCGCCTTGGTTCGGATGGTAAACCTTACCTAATGGAGATTAACACTCTGCCCGGTCTCTCACCTGGATATAGTGATTTGTGCATGATTGCAGCCGCTGAGGGGATGACCTACCGAGATTTAATTTTGGAAATCCTCTACCTTGGAGCAGCCCGCTACGGGCTTCTAAACGCTCAACCTCCACGCCTGGTACAATTCAAACAACGGGTACCCATCTACACCACCACGATCACTGCAAGCCTGATCAAATAAAGTATCCCTTTCGGGCGAAAAAGAGAGGTGCAACCCTTATCGTGGTTGCACCTCAATCGTCTTAAGAACCCAGAATTCCACAGAAAGAAATCACTATTGGCCAAGTATTCAGAAGAATCCCTCCCCAAATACCCCCTATTAACATTCCAATCAAAGCATCTGAAACATAATGCGCCCCTAGAATCAAGCGTGACAAACTGACCAAAATCGCCCAAACGAGTAACCCCAAGAAGATCTCAGGGCGCCCAAGATGAAGGGCAAAAAAAGTGATAAAAACACCACGCGCCGCATGACCAGAGGGGAAGGAATGTTCATCTGTGAGCGCGTAAATCCAATCATTTGCGGGCTGTGGACGTTCACGGCGAATTAATGCCTTGAGCATAAACACCAATGACGCTAGCAAAAACGTGGCGCCAAATCCTATCCCCGCCCAACATCGTTGTGATGGCACCAGAACCCCTACCAAGAGAAAAATGCCCAACCAAACCCAAGAGTCCGCCGAATGCGAGATAAACCGAGCAACCTTTTGCAAGCCATGTCGGCTAGCCCATTGAGTTAAGGCACAGGATAGCAAAACGTCCAGTTCCAGAATGCGTCGGATCGGCTTCATGCTCACATTAAATTCATGCTATGGTTGAGTAACGGGGTGATTATTCCACAATCCAAACGCATAGACAAGGGTGCGCGTTCTATCAAATAAAATGTTACCGAAGTAAGATCGTTCACTCAAAAGAAAAT
>NZ_JBWGPQ010000075.1:0-2627 GCF_056331585.1 Thermanaerothrix sp. | reverse complement strand
GTTTCGAAGCATTGAACCGTGAGAGGTGAACCATGAACGAGACGAGTGTGACGAACGTCTAATCCAATCGAGCCGGGCTGGTGAGCCTGATCCTGGCGGTGATCGGCGTGCTGCCGCTGTGCCTGGCGAGTTTCGCAATTGGCCCGCGCGGGCCGATTCTGCTTTCGTTGCCCTCAGGAGCGCTGGGGTTGGGGGCGGTGGTGTTGGGGGTGATCGGTCTGCGCCGTCCGGTGCGGCGGTGGGCAGCCGTGGTGGGTTTGCTGCTGGGGCTGGTGGTGCTGATAGGGGCATTGTGCACGCTGGCGGCGGCAGGTGCGGTAGCCGGTTTGCAGGGGCGGTAGAATCATGGCATGCGGCTTATCCGTGTGGATCCACCCAGGCGTGTGTATCGCTGGTATGTGGTGGCGGTGCAAGCGACGCTATTTGAGCCTTGGGCGGTGGTGTGCGGGTGGGGGAGCCTGCGCACCCGCTACGAACGCTGGCGGATCATCCCGTGCGGCTCGCGGGGAGAGGCCGAGGAACGCATGGCCACGATCGTGGCGCAAAAACGGCGGCGAGGCTACCGCGAGGGATGAAAATCTTATGCGTAATATTAAGCCTGCGAAAAATTGGTGGTTGCACAACCATATGACGGGACGACCCTCGCCAGGCACCCGGAGAGCGACCTGTGGCTGGAACGCTGGACATGGCCAAATGGGGTTTCAAGAAGCGGGTATGTAGCGGGGTATTGATGCTGAATTTCCCCTGGCTGGCGCGACGTTATTGACAATATACATCACTTAATGTAAAGTGGTGTAAATCCGGATTGGAAGGTGAAGCATGGAGCGTTATCAGGTCTTGCTTGAACCTGAACAGCGTAAGCGATTGGAGCGGATTGCACGGCGACAGCGGCGAACCCTGGCCAGCGTCTTGCGCCAGGCCCTGGACGTAGGGCTGGATGCCCTGGAACGCCAAACGGACGTTTGGGAGCGGCGGGAGCAGATTCTTGCCAAGTGGCGTAAGGAACAGGCCGATCTACCGCGGATTGAGACGGATTTGATCCAGGAAGCCCGCCAGGAGCGGGATGCCGACATGGAGCGAGTATGGCGGGGCGAGCCGTAATTGACGCCAATGTCACCCTGGCGCTGTTCCTGAACCTGCCGTATTCCGATAGTGCCTATCGGCTCATGGAGCAGTTGAAAAAGCAGCGTCAAGCCTTATATGCTCCGGCACTGTGGGGCTATGAATGCGCTAACGGGTTGTATAAGGCGGTGCAACTGGGAATGATCTCTCTGGCCAAAGCGGATGAAGCCCTGGTTGATCTGGATGGGATGGCCATTGAGCAGGCTATGCCTACGGTGGAACTCCACCATGCAGCCCTGCGCTGGGCGGAGCGTCTTGGGCAGAGCAAAGCGTATGACGCGCAGTATGTCGCACTGGCCGAGAGTCTGAACGCCGAGTTGTGGAGCGCCGACCAGCGCTTGATCCATGCCTTGCAGGCGCAGGGCGTATCCTGGGCACACTGGATCGGGGAGGTGTCATAGCATGGCAACGGAGCCGCTGCACATTCCACATGTTGGTCACTGGCATGCCTACTGCCCGTCCTGTGGGGCGGTGATCCCGGTTGGGGTGATGCTGCCGGACTCTTGCCCGCACTGTGGGTCAAGCGGGGGAAACCTGGTGGTGCTTCCCGCGGGGTTGGACGAGATCGCACGAGGGAAACGGGCAGGGGAAGCGAAGGAGGTGGACGGAACGGTGATCTCCCCGGATGGCTAGAGGCAGGAGGGTCGGTACGGCTTGACCCGCCTGAGGCATGGGCGGGAGGGAAAGAGGCGCGGAGAGGGGGAAAGAGTATGGGGGGCTGGACGGTATCCCCAGTTTTGAAGGTGGAACAGTAACACCAGTTTGCAAATTTGTAAATTCCCTTGCGCGATGAAGCAATTTTCTCTATCTTGAAGTTATGAGACTCAGTAGAGCGAAAAAAGCAAGTATGTTGCCTTACGGTCACCAATGGATTGCCTGGCGCTGGCGTGGTCAATTCTGGCCACGTGTCATTCTGGCAGTGAAGATACTGGCAGAAACGGGTGTTTCAACGGCGTTGGATTTACTGCTTCTGCTGTCCCAAAAGACCGGGTCCAGTCCAAGGGCAAATTCGTTGCGCAACGTAGTTTACGGTGCACTGGCAGATGAGCAGGTGGCTCATCGTATGGTGGAGTATTTTGCAATCAAGTTGCCGGGGACTGCGCCCGTCAAATTAAGTGTTCTCCGACTGACCGACTATGGCAAATCACTTGCCCGTGCGCTGGGGGTTGAACCGGTGGAGAGCGATTGGGAGAAAATCGTCCGCCTGCACAAGGGGGAAGAGCAGGAAGGACATGCCGCGCTGGTGCTTATGGCCGCCTACCAGGCACGTCTGCGGGGGTGGAAAGCCGAAGTGATGCCGTTCGATCCGCAGGAAACGCCCTGGTTCCAGCCCGACCTGAAACTGACCGACCCCGAAGGCTGGTTCTACTACTGCGAAGTGGAGACCCGATCACGGGATAATCCTGAAAAGTGGATGAGAATGCGGCAGGCAAATCTGATTGTCCCCATGCCGATCACGCGATACTGGATGGTGGAGCGCCTGAAAGCCATGGGCATCCCTGGGC
>NZ_JBWGPQ010000074.1:0-2762 GCF_056331585.1 Thermanaerothrix sp. | reverse complement strand
CACGCCTGATGAGGATACCGGAAAAAGTCTTGTCTTTAGAATCAGGGCGCGGGTAGAATCAATTCTAGTTCAATCTCATCCCGGATAGGGATGCCATTTTCTCCTACGAACGGAATCTGGGGTTTAATGTGCCGTGCGCGGGTAACCGCGTCGGGGTAGACGGCTCTGAGCCTAAAACCACGTTTTTGGTAGAAATACAGTGCGGCGAGGTTATCGTTCGTGGTGATGAGCCATAATCGGCGGCAACCGAGGTTTTGAGCTATCTCCTGCACCGCAGCGAGACGTGCAGTGCCAATCCCGTGCCCGGGACGCAGGCTATCCAACGTTACAATTTCGCATTGGTCACCGACGAGGTGATACGTGATCACCCCCACCCATATATCCCCTTCGAGAGCCAGGAAACCCGGTAGCGCTGAGGGCTGGAAAGTGGTCCCGTGGACCACAATAAGATCTGCCCCCCAATAGGTGTGCATAAAATCGGCCAGAGTTGTTCGATCCTGAGGTTGAATAGGACGAATCCAAAAGTTCATTTTCCAAGCCCTGCGCTGAGAGCCTGAAGAGGACCCAGAATTCTGGCTCACCCCTCGCGGAGCAATTCCTCCAGAATCTGGCGCGCCAGGGTGGGGTCGGCTTTGCCACGCATTTTCTTCATCACCTGGCCGACAAACCAGGCGATCAGCGTAACCTTGCCCTTGCGGTAGGTCTCCACCTCGGTGGGGTTCTCGGCGATCACCTCGCGGCATACGACGCGGATGGCCTCGGCATCGCTGACCTTGGCCAGTCCTTCGGCTTCGACGATCTCGCGCGGTGAGCGCCCGCTTTCTTCCACCTTCTGCAAAAGGGCCTTGGCGGTTGAGGTGTTGATGGTGCCGGCGTCGGCCAGTTTGAGGATCTCGGCCAGGTAAGCCGGGGTGAGGCGCAGGTCGGCGGCGCTCTTGCCACTCTCGTTGAGCATGCGCAGGATGTCGTTCATCAGGTAGTTCGAGACCTTCTTGGGGTCGCCGCCGTAGGCCTGCACCGTCTGCTCAAAGTAATCCGAGAGCGCTCGTTCGCCGGTCAGGATTTCGGCATCGTACTCGGGCAAGCCGTAGGCTTCGATGAAGCGCTGGCGGCGTTCGAGCGGCAGTTCCACCCGCTGGGCCAGGATAGCCGCTTTCCACTCCACATCAATGCGCAGGGGGAGCAGATCGGGCTCTTTAAAGTAGCGGTAATCGGCCTCGGTCTCTTTGGACCGCATCTTGCGCAGGACGCCGGCGTCCTCATCCCATTCCAACGTCCAGGCTTCAATGGTGCGCCCAGCTTCCACCTCGCGGATCTGGCGTTCGATCTCGTGCTGGATGGCATCGCGCACGTTCTCAATCGAATTGACGTTCTTGATCTCGGTCTTGGGGTTGAAATAATCTGCGCCCTTGGGGCGGATGGAGACGTTGGCATCGCAGCGCAGGTGCCCCTTCTCCATATCCGCTTCGGAGATGCCCAGCCAACGCAGCAACTGGCGCAAGCGGATGAGGTACTGTGCGGCCTCATCCGCGGAGCGTAAATCCGGCCCGGTGACCATCTCCACCAGCGGCACACCGCAGCGGTTGAAATCAATCCAGCGCCGCCCGTTGACGTTTTTGGTCTTGCCGGCATCTTCCTCGATATGCAGTTTGATGATGTTGACGCGGCGTACGTAGGCCGGGCGCTCGGGGGTGGCCGGCATGGGGATATCTATGTAGCCCCCGGACGCCAGGGGACGGTCATACTGCGAGATCTGATACCCCTTGGGCAGGTCGGGGTAAAAGTAGTTCTTGCGATCGAAGAAAGAGACCTCGTTGAGCTCGGCGTGCATGGCCAGAGCGAGCAAGGCAGCCTTCTCCACTGCGGCACGGTTGAGCACCGGGAGCACGCCGGGCAGGCCGGTGCACACCGGGCAGATGTTGGTATTGGGCGGGTCGTTCCACGAATCAGCCTTGCAGGCGCAAAAGATCTTGGTCAGCGTGTTCAGTTGGATGTGGGTCTCCAGGCCGATAATCGCCTCGTAGTCGGTCATGCGTGCAAACCTCCGGATGCAGACGGGGAAATGGTCAGGCGTTGACGCAGCCAGCGCCCCAGGCCGGGCAGGATGACCTCAAGCCCTTGCGCCAGGCGCAGGCCGGCCCACAGTCCCAAAATCACATAGATGAAGGAAAATCCCAATCCAGCGAGCCATAGCATTCCCAAGGGGATGAGGAAAAAAGGCGCCAGGGGCGCGGCGGCGCGCTCCACCAGCGCCAGGATGAGTACCAGCGGGAATACGGTCACCATGATCACCAAATTGGCCAAAAACAACAGCAGGTTGCCGATGCCCTGATAGAGGAGCGATTGCAGGGCATGGAAGCGCAGTAGCGGCGACCGGTCTTTCTGGGTCAGCCAGACGATGAGTGGCAGCAGCCAGCCGTAAAAGCCGAACAGCACGCCGCCGTAAGTCAGCGCGGCCATCCAGCGTGCCTCGCGTTCGGGGTCGAGTGCCGCGGGCTCACCTTCGGCGCGCAGGGCGCGCTCCACGTGCGCGCCGAGCAGGGGATAACGCACGTCCTGCCCGCTCAGGCACAGGATGGCGGCGATCACTCCGCCCAGTGTCAGCAGCCCCCAGGTGGCGGCCAAACTGACCAGGCCGAACGCCGAGGCGAGCACAAAGAGCACGCTGCTGACGTCCTGAGAGATGAGGGATGAGAGCAAGAGCAGAACGACTGCCCCGCCGACGTAAAGCACACCCACCCCCAGCCCCACCACCCCCAGGA
>NZ_JBWGPQ010000073.1:0-3003 GCF_056331585.1 Thermanaerothrix sp. | reverse complement strand
TGCAGGCTGGGAGCATCGAAGCCGGTCAGCCACATATCGCGCACAATGACTAACTTGAAAGGATCGTTGGGATCGCGAAAACGGTTTGCCAGCGCTTCGCGGCGGCGTTTGTCGCGGATGTGGGGCTGCCAGTCGGGCGGGTCGGCGGCTGAACCGGTCATCACCACCTTGATCTGCCCCCGTTCGTCATCGGGATCTTCCCATTCCGGGCGCAGGCGGACAATCTCGCGGTACAATTCCACCGCAATGCGGCGGCTCATGCAGACGACCATCCCCTTGCCTTCCAGTGCGGCAAGGCGCTGTTCAAAATGCTCGACAATATCACGTGCCAGCAATTCCAGACGGCGGGGTGCACCCACAATGGCTTCTAATTGCGCCCATTTGGTCTTGAGTTGCTCCTTGCGCTCCACTTCTTCGCCTTCGGTGACCTCTTCGAACTCCCTGTCAATTTTGGGCTTAAGTTCGTCGGGCAGGTTGAGTTTGGCCAGGCGGCTCTCGTAATAAATTGGCACGGTGGCGCGGTCTTCAACAGAGCGTTGAATATCGTAAATGCTGATGTAATCGCCAAATACGGCACGGGTGTTGCGGTCGCCCAGTTCAATCGGTGTGCCGGTAAAGGCGATGAACGAGGCATTGGGCAAAGCATCGCGCATGTGACGGGCGTAGCCGTCAATAAAATCATACTGGCTGCGGTGGGCTTCATCCGCAATGACCACGATGTTGCGTCGTTCAGAGAGGGTGGGGTTGCGGTCGCCTTTCTCTTCGGGAAGGAACTTTTGAATGGTAGTGAAGATAACCCCGCCCGACTGCACCGCGAGCAGATCTCGCAGGTGGGCGCGGCTTTCTGCCTGTACCGGGGCCTGACGGAGCAAATCCTGGCAGCGGGAAAATGTGCCGAACAGTTGATCGTCCAGGTCGTTGCGGTCGGTCAGCACAACCAGGGTGGGGTTTTGCATGGCGGGTTCGCGGATGATCCGCCCGGCGTAAAACGCCATCGTCAGGCTCTTGCCGCTGCCTTGAGTGTGCCAGATCACCCCCACCCTCCGGTCGCCCGGTTGACCGCCCGGTTGACGGCGCGTTAGGTAGCCGGAAGTCTGTTCACAGATGACCTGTTGCATCGCCGAGGCGCGCAGGGTTTCCTGCACAGCAATTTGCACGGCATGAAACTGATGATAACCGGCTACTTTTTTGACCAGCCGCGAAGGATCGCTCTCGAAAACGATGAAATCGCGCAGCAGAGCCAGCAAACGCGCCGGGTTGAACACTCCCTCCAGCAAAACTTGCAATTCAGGAACACGCGGCGCGCCCAACTGAGCGCTTAAATCGTCCACCGATGGGTAAAAATCTTCGCCGGTGATGGTGCGCCAGGGTTTGAACCATTCCTGCCCGGCATCCAGCACGCCAAGGCGGGCTTCTAAACCATCCGAGATGACCAGCAATTCGTTGAAAGCAAACAGGGTGGGTAGTTCAGAGCGATAGGTTTGCAGTTGCTGATAGGCAGTCCAGATGGTGGCTTGCTCATCGGTGGGATTTTTGAGTTCGATGATGACCAGCGGCAAGCCGTTGATGAAAAGGAGAATATCTGGTCGGCGCGAGTGACGGTTTTCTACCACAGCAAATTGATTGACGGCCAGAAAGTCGTTGTTGGCTGGGTTGTCGAAATCCAGAACGCGTGCCTGCGCGCCGCGGATTCCGCCATCGGCAGCGCGGTATTCTATGTTGACGCCTTCGATCAGCATTTTGTGGAAAGCGCGGTTGCGCGAGAGAATATCCGCGCCTTCGGGATGGGTCAGACGGCGGAAGGTGTCTTCCAGCGCTTCGGCGGGGAGATCGGGGTTGAGCAAGGCTAACGCATCCCGCAGGCGGCGCTCCAGAACGACCTCGGAAAAACTCCTCCGTTCGGGGGTAGCGCCATCCGGGGCAATCTCGCTGCCGTTCTTGACCCGCCAGCCAAGGGCTTCCAGCCAAGCGAGGGCGGCGGATTCGACGGTGGATTCGGTCAGATATACCATAGTACGTCCTCCGGGTGGGGCACGGCAGGCTGTATCCCCATAACATCTAGATTTTCCCGGTCCAGCGCCCATTGAAGCACGTTATTCAAAATGTATGCCCGGATGTGGTTTAGCGATTCACTGCTGCGGATGATGTGTTCGTAATAACCACGTTGCCAGACGGGCGCGCCGGGTGTGCCGTGGCATTCGTTGATCCGTTTGGTGACGGCGGATTTGTATGAACGAACGATTGTGGGGATGGACCCAGGAATGGGGTTGCCAAATTTTTCGCCTGTGGATAGATCCCGTGGTAGGGGCACGGCGTCGTTCGGTAGGGGCACGGCATGCCGTGCCCCTACGTTGTACGTCACATCCGACGATTCCAGCAACACGATAACACCGTGCACATGGTTTGGCATGATCACGAATTCATCCAATTGGGCGTTGGAACAATGGTTCGGGATATCCAGCCAACATTGGCGGGCAATTACCCCTGCATCGTTCAAACGCATTTCCCCATCTATCACCTGGCCAAACAAACACGCGCGATCCCGCGTCACGGTGGTGATGAAATACGCCCCTGGCTGGGTGTAATCATATCCCTGCAGGCGTATGGATCGGCGATGATGTTTTTGCGGATCATATTTCATAGTCCTCGCTCCTGCAAAAACCTTTCCGCATCCTTCACCCGCAGCGCGCCGGAGATGAGCTTAGGCAGCAGCGCATCGCGCAGAGCGACTAGCGTGTGGGATTCGATCTCAGCAAATTCAATCCGAGCATCCATTGGTTCGCAAAGTTGCTCAAACGCTTCAATTACTTGTGATGGGACAATGACACACTGAATTGCGTGAAAGTCCTTCTTGCTGATTGAACCGAACACGGTTCCTTCTGCTTCGAAGCGGTTGAACACGTCAGCTAGTTCCTGCATGAAGTAATAGGTGTAGGACTTGGCTCCACTCTTGTGTCTCGCGGCAGCTACACCGCGCCCGATAGCACAGTCCTCAAATGCCAG
>NZ_JBWGPQ010000072.1:1550-3091 GCF_056331585.1 Thermanaerothrix sp. | reverse complement strand
ATCGAAGGCACGGTGGTCATTGATTTCAGAGTTGAGCAAGAAGACAATGTGTATCCCATGGTGCCGGCAGGCGCAGATTTACATGCCATGATTCGACGGCCATTGGTCAATCGTATGGTCGAAACCGCAGAAGATGAAATTTGATCGGGGAGGGTGTGATGCAACACATTATTGTGGCGTTAGTGGAAGACAAACCCGGCGTGCTTAATCGTGTCGCCTCATTGTTTCGGCGGCGCAATTTCAACATCGAATCTCTGACGGTAGGCCATACCGAACAGCCGGGGATTTCGCGCATGACGATTGTGGTGGATAGCGATAATGTCAGCGCCGAACGGTTAACCGCGTATCTCTATAAACTCGTAAATGTTATCCAGGTTTCGGATTTGACGCCAGTGCCCAAGGTAACTCGTGATCTCGCTTTGATCAAGGTTAAGGCGACGCCGGAAAACCGCGGACATGTGATGCAAATTGTTGAAGTTTTCCGTGCCCATGTGGTGGATGTGGCTACCGATTCCATGATCGTTGAAATCACCGGGGATGAGGAAAAGATCGAAGGATTCTTGGAAGTCTTGCGACCGCTTGGAATTATCGAAATGGTGCGTACCGGGGTGGTGAGTATGGCACGGGGGAACATGCCTCTCTACGCAAACGGCAATGGCTATCACGTTACTCCCGTTCATCCCTAACTTTTCACAATAACTCCCAGGAGGTGTCCGTATGGCAAAGATAGATTTCGCAGGTGTTTTGGAAGAGGTGGTGACTCGGGATGAATTCCCGCTGGAGAAGGCACGCGAAGTGCTGAAAGATGAGGTAGTGGCGGTACTGGGTTATGGGGTGCAGGGCATGGCCCAATCTCTCAATATGCGCGATAACGGCATCCGGGTCATTGTGGGCGTGAGGCCGGGGGGGCGTTCATGGGAAAAGGCACAGAAAGATGGCTGGGTGCCAGGTGAGACGCTTTTCTCACTCGAGGAAGCGGCGGAACGGGGCACGGTCATCCAATATCTAGTTTCAGATGCAGCCCAGAAGCAAATGTGGCCAAGAATTGAACCCTGCCTGAAACCGGGAAAAGCACTTTATTTCTCCCATGGCTTTTCGATTGTCTACAAAGATCAAACCGGTGTCGTTCCCCCGCCTTATGTGGATGTCATCATGGTTGCACCTAAAGGATCGGGAACCAGTGTGCGTGCGAACTTCTTGGCTGGCAGTGGTATCAATGCATCCTTCGCAGTAGCGCAGGATTATACCGGCCGAGCACGCGAACGCACGTTGGCACTGGGAATCGCGATTGGGTCAGGATACCTCTTCGAAACCACCTTTGAGCATGAGGTATACAGTGACCTCACCGGTGAACGGGGAGTATTGATGGGGGCATTGGCAGGCATTATGGAAGCTCAATATCAGGTACTACGTGCTCATGGGCACTCCCCATCGGAAGCCTTCAATGAAACGGTGGAGGAATTGACCCAAAGTCTGATTCGCTTGGTGGCTGAGCATGGCATGGATTGGATGTATGCCAATTGTTCCACGACGGCGCAACG
>NZ_JBWGPQ010000072.1:0-1450 GCF_056331585.1 Thermanaerothrix sp. | reverse complement strand
AGAATGAGCGAGGATTATGTTCGCATCTTCGATACGACCTTACGCGATGGTGAGCAATCCCCCGGCGCCACCATGACCAGCGCCGAAAAGTTAGAGGTGGCCAGGGCGCTGGCAGCTTTGGGAGTGGACATCATCGAAGCGGGTTTTCCTGCGGCCTCACCGGATGACCTCGAAGCCGTACGCCGCATTGCCATCGAGGTGGGTAATGCGGACTATAACGGTAAAACGCCTGTGATCTGCGGTTTAGCACGGGCTTCGGTCAATGACATAGATAAAGCTTGGGAGGCAGTCCGCCATGCGGCTAAGCCCCGCATCCATGTCTTTTTAGCCACCTCGGAAATTCACATGAAGTATAAACTGCGTATGACGCGCGAGCAGGTGGTGGAGCGCGTGCGAGAAATGGTGGCTTATGCGCGCCAATTGTGTGATGATGTCGAGTTTAGCCCTGAAGATGCCGGGCGGAGCGACCCTGAGTTTCTGTATTATGTTTTAGGTGAGGCGATTCGGGCAGGTGCAACCACGCTGAATATTCCGGATACGGTAGGCTATACCACACCAGAAGAGTTTGGAGCGCTGATCGCGGGCATTATTCGCAACACACCGGGCATTGAAAACTGCATTGTATCGGTGCATTGCCATGATGACTTGGGGTTAGCAACGGCGAACACACTAGCCGGATTGCGGGCAGGTGCGCGTCAGGCCGAGGTGACCATCAATGGGATTGGCGAACGGGCCGGGAATACAGCATTAGAAGAGGTGGTTATGGCGTTGTACACCCGGCGACAATTCTACAACCTACGCACTGGCATAGATACTACCCAGATTTACCGGGTGAGCAAACTGGTTAGCAACTACACGGGCATGCCGGTTCAACCCAATAAAGCCATTGTAGGGGCCAATGCTTTTGCCCATGAAGCAGGAATTCACCAGGATGGCATGCTCAAGCATAGCATGACCTACGAAATCATCCGTCCAGAGACAGTGGGCGTACCGCAAACCCGTCTGGTCTTGGGAAAGCATTCTGGGCGCCACGCTCTGCGCACGCGCTTGGCTTCTCTCGGTTATCAGTTGAGCGATCAGGAATTGGATCAGGTGTTTGAACGTTTCAAGCATCTGGCAGATCGTAAAAAAGTGATTACCGATGCAGACCTGGAAGCCTTGATCTCTGACGAACTCTATCAACCGCGAGAGCTTTTTACCTTGGATGGGCTGCAGGTGACCTGTGGAACGATGGGGATGCCGACAGCGACTGTGCGCTTGCGTGACCCGGAAGGAAATTTGCGAGTGCAAGCGGCCATTGGCACCGGACCGGTGGATGCAACTTACAAGGCGATTGACGCGATTGTAGGAGTACCCAATACGTTGCTGGAATTTGTGATCCACGCTGTCACCGAGGGGATTGATGCTTTGGGTGAGGTAACGGTACGGATTGAAGCCGGTGAAGGGGTGT
>NZ_JBWGPQ010000071.1:0-3195 GCF_056331585.1 Thermanaerothrix sp. | reverse complement strand
CTGGTCTGGCACCTGGTCGGCGGGGAGGAGGTGGCGCCGCGCCGGTTCCGGCTGGGGAGCAGTAGCGCCTCTGCGGGGATGCTCCTAATCCCTCTGGACGATGGGGGGCAAGTGGAGGTTCGGGAGCGGGTGGGTAGCGTGGCCGGGTTGGATGTGGTATATTCTGAGACGGCTATGATTCGGGGAGCGGCAGTGTGGATGTATGGGGAGTTGAAGAGAGCGAGAATAGTAGGTGGGCAGGGGTTAAAGATTGAGAACTTGGAACAAAGAACTTCGTTGTTCTTGCCTTTTAAAGAATAAAAGTTTTATATCTCTCGAACTGGAGGGAGTTGATATCGCAATGATTCTTTTTATCACACGTAAGTACCCTCCTTCTATAGGAGGGATGCAAAAACTGAGCTACCAATTAACAACGAGGATTGCTAAACAAAATGAAGCACAAATTATCTCGTGGAGAGGGGGGACCTGGCTGCCCTTTTTCTTCGCTCGGGCTTTTGTACAGTCTGTGTATCTCCTAATGAGGGGTAATGTAACATTAATTCATTTGAGTGATCCTCTCCTGGCACCCTTGGGGGTTACTCTTCGTGCGATCAGGCGGGTTCCAGTGGTTGTCAATGCACATGGATTGGATATAACCTACCCTAGTCGTGTTTATCAAGCGTTAATTCCGGCTTTCCTGCGTGCTTTGGATTGTGTAATATGTATTAGTTTATATACACGAGATGAATGTGTTAAACGTGGTATTCTTGCTTCTAAATGTAGGGTTATTCCTCCTGGTCTTGAGGTTGCTGAATATAGAGTGATGCTCTCGGATGTAGAACGACGATTTTGGTTGAATTCGTGGGGAATATATTCTCCTGAACAAAAAATCCTGTTGACTGCAGGACGGTTGGTACCGCGTAAAGGCGTGGCTCGTTTCGTATCGGAAGCATTGCCATTGTTGATGGCCCAACGGCAGGACTGGGTATATTTGATAGCAGGAGATGGCCCTGAACGGCAGAAGATTGAGCAAGCCATATCTATGCGTGGGCTTTCGCAGCAAGTAAAACTGCTGGGGAAGATTGAAGACCAGGCTCTAAGAGCTGCTTATGCTCTTGCGGATGTTTTCGTGATGCCTAATGTACCGATACCTGGCAACCCGGAAGGATTTGGCATAGTGGTGGTAGAAGCGCGCGCGTCTGGCGTGCCTGTTGTGGCTTCTGATTTAGAGGGGATTCGCGAAGCAGTTGGCAACGAAGAGGATGGCACTTTAGTTAAACCAGAGGATTGGGCAGCATTTGTAGAGGCCATTGACTGGTGGTTGAACCGGCGAGAAACTATAGCGGATCGGGAGAGACGCCGTGAGCGGGTCAGAGCGGAATTTGATTGGAGTTATATCATACCACGGTATCTGGACCTTTTTCAAGAAGTTGAAGCGCGCATCACTCTCGGAGCATAGCCCAAAATGCGGATAGTAATTGATGCGTTAGGGTTACCCATATTAGGTGGCGCACGTACCTCTGCGCTTGGCTGGATAAATGCTTTGGGTGAATATGATAGAGATAACTATTACACAGTATATCTGTCCCAATTTGAGAACAGCCTGGCTCGTTTCTCAAACATTGAGCAGAGAGTGGTTCCCGTACGAAGCCGGTTCGCAATCCGCGTTTGGGCGCAGTTATATTTCCCATTTCTACTGGCTCGCAAGCGTGCGACCTTACTTCATTGCATGAAGAATTTGGGGGTTGTGGCTGCTCCGTGCCCCACTATTATTACGATCAACGACCTTTCCCATCTAATCTTGCGACATTTTTATCCATGGCTAGATGGTTTCTACTGGCGATTTGTGCAGCCTTTTATATTGCGAAATGCGCAGCGGATCATAGCCATCTCGGAAAGTACCAAACGGGATCTAATACGCTTTTATCACTTGGATCCTGATAAGATTGTGACAATCTACCCCTCATGTGATGAAGAATTCCGCCAACCCTGTGGGCCGTGGAGGCTCAAGCAAGTGCAATCCAAGTATGGGTTGCCTAAATCATTCATCATGTATGTTGGGAGCTTTGGGGTTCACAAGAACGTGAAAACCTTGATTCGGGCATTTGCACAGGTAGCCCGAGAGGTGCCACACGGACTAGTGCTTGTGAGAGGGGCGCACCACACTACCAGTGATCGTAGCGTGGAACAAGAAGTAAGCGCTTTAGGGCTGGAAGATCGGGTATGGATACTGGGGCCGATTCCAGATGATGAACTACCATGCTTCTACCACCTTGCCGATCTATTCGTACTGGTCTCTCTGAATGAAGGTTTTGGACTGGTGTTGTTGGAAGCCATGGCATGTGGCACTCCGATACTAGCGGCCCGGAGTGGAGGCATGCCAGAAGTGGTTGGAGATGCGGCCTACCTGATAGATAACCCGATGGATCCAGCAGAAGTTGCCTCTGCAATTATTATGCTGTTGAGTGATCAGCAAAAACTGGCTGAAATGAGCATCAAGGGCCTTGAGCGCAGTCAGAATTTTACGTGGGAACAGACTGCCAAGCGCACAGTTGAGTTGTATGAAACGGTGGGAAAAAATGGGAGATATTAATAATCAACACCCAGCCGATTCTTCAGTTTATAATAAAGAATACTTTCTTAGCGAATGCGATGGCTACGAAGAATTCATTGCCCATAAAGGGAAGGTTCTTCCTAAGCGCCTTGCGTTGTCATTAGAGCGTGCACGTGTTAAACCGGGTATGCGGGTGCTAGATGTAGGGTGTGGACGTGGAGAAACCCTAATTTGGTTAGCGCACCAAGGAGTCAAAGCCTGGGGCATAGATTTCTCGAAAGACGCATTGCTTTTAGCCGTGGATGCTTTACAATCTTCTGATCTGAAGTCCAAGTGTTGTTGTGCATTTATTGCAGCCAATGCGTGTTACCTTCCTTTGCCAGATGAGTCATTTGATTTGGTTTTGTTTCTGGATGTGGCTGAGCATTTGTATCCTTGGGAATTGGATCAGGCACTTTCCGATATATGGCGGGTTTTAACGCCCAATGGACGTTTGATTATCCATACGGCACCCAATCTTTGGTATTATAAATTAGGCTACCCCATTTATCGTTTCTTTGAACGGCTGCGGGGGGTATATTTGCCGAAGGATCCTCGCGATCGGTTCCGATACCACCGTCAGGTTCATGTGAATGAACAAAGCCCGGCATCTCTTGCACGAG
>NZ_JBWGPQ010000070.1:0-3622 GCF_056331585.1 Thermanaerothrix sp. | reverse complement strand
GATACACATTGTCTTCTTGCTCAACTCTGAAATCAATGACCACCGTGCCTTCGATTTGGCGTGCCTGTTGTAATGCCATATTTACTTCCCCTTGTGAGGTCACCCGCAACCCCGTTAGACCATGTGCTTCAGCCAGTTTCACAAAATCAGGGCTGCGCATTGGCGTTGCCGCATAGCGCCGTTCGTAGAATAACTCCTGCCACTGTCGCACCATCCCAAGATATCCATTATTGATGATGGCGACATTGACCTTCACCCCTTCTTGAGCCGCAGTGGAGAGCTCAGCCGCGGTCATCTGGAACCCACCATCACCGACTACCGCCCACACCTCAGCATTAGGGCACGCGATCTTCGCTCCAATGGCTGCCGGCAACCCAAATCCCATGGTGCCCAGCCCACCAGAGGTGATAAACCAGTTAGGATGATCCTGTTTGTAATATTGCGCCGCCCACATCTGGTGCTGACCCACATCGGTCACAATGATGGCCTTGCCTTGGGTAAAACGCCAGAGCGCATCAATAACATGAGCCGCATAGAGCTTGCCATCCTCCGGGGTCAGGTTGAGGATGTCCTCATCCGCCGCCTCACGACGGAGCGCCTCGATATGTGCCAGCCAATCCGAATGTTCCATAGTGGGCGTTTCTTCCAACAACAGGCACAGCGCTTCACGGAGATCACCAATAACGGAAACATCCACTTTGACGTTTTTGTTAATTTCGGTAGGGTCTATATCCACATGGATCTTGCGCGCATGGGTGGCATACGTCTTGACGTTTCCGGTCACCCGATCATCAAAGCGCATTCCAAACGCCAGCAGTAAATCAGCCTCTTGAATGGCCTGATTGACCCAAGCCTGACCATGCATGCCCATCATTCCCAAGTTCAACGGATGCGAAGCCGGAAAGCCACCGATTCCTAATAAGGTCATCGCTACCGGAATCTGGGTTTGCTCCGCAAAGGCGCGCAACTCCTCCATGGCCCGGCTGAGTAACACCCCTCGCCCGGCCAAAATAAGCGGACGCTTGGCTTCGCGAATTAACTGCGCTGCCTGAACGATCCGCGCCCGATCCGGAACCCGATAAGGGCGGTAACCGCGCAATTGGATCGGCTTGGGGTCATACGTCCATTCCATGCTGTTTTGCTGGGCATCCTTGGCAATATCCACTAAAACCGGTCCCGGGCGTCCAGTACGGGCAATGTAAAAGGCTTCCCGCAGTACCGGTCCGATTTCCTCCACCCGAGTGACCAGATAGTTGTGTTTCGTGATTGGGAGCGTAATCCCCGTAACATCCGTCTCTTGAAACGCATCATAGCCGATTAAGTGACTGGCAACCTGGCCGGTGATAAACACCGTAGGTGATGAATCCATCATGGCCGTCGCAATCCCGGTCACCAGATTCGTTGCGCCAGGGCCAGATGTCGCCAAAGCCACCCCCACCTTTCCGCTCACACGGGCATAGCCATCAGCCATGTGTGCTGCGCCTTGCTCATGACGAACCAGCACATGGCGCACCGGATAGTCCAGCATTGCATCATAAATCGGCAGATTGGCTCCCCCTGGATAACCAAAGACAACCTCAACCCCCTCCCGCACCAACACTTCCCATACAATTTGTGCTCCCGTTCGCTTCATCACTACACCTCCTTTGGCAAGACCTCTTATGAACGACTAACTCCCGGGGTATTCCATTACCGCACCACGATCTGCACTACTCACAAAGTAGGCATAACGCTTTAGCCATTTACTATTGGTCCGTGGTTCGAACGGCGGTAGTGCCGCTAACCGGCGCTGAATTTCTTCATCACTGAGACGCACATTCAATGTATGAGCATCCAGATCAATTTCAATGATGTCGCCAGGCCGTAAAGCAGCAATCGGGCCACGCGCCGCCGCTTCCGGTGCCACGTGTCCAATGCACGCGCCTCGGGTCCCACCGGAAAAACGCCCATCGGTAATCAGAGCCACCTTATCCCCCAATCCCATGCCCATAATAGCGCTGGTCGGGCTGAGCATTTCCTGCATGCCCGGCCCGCCGCGTGGACCTTCATAACGAATCACCACTACCTCACCAGGTTGAACCTCTCGTGCCAGAATCCCACGCAGCGCATCTTCCTGGGATTCATAAATTCGGGCTGGACCGCTAAAACGACGCATCCCGGGCAATACCCCCGCTGTTTTAACAACTGCGCCGCGTGGGGCAAGGTTGCCAAAGAGAATCGCCAACCCTCCGGTTTGCGAGTGCGCATTTTCACAGCGCCTTATCACATTTTCGTCTTTAATTTCCGCCCCGTTCAGGGCATTACCTAGCGTATCTCCGGTCACGGTAATCCGATCCAGGTGAAGTATCCCGGTGCCACGGTGGACTTCCTTGAGAATCGCTGGCACACCACCGGCGCGGTGCACGTCTTCCATATGCCAGGGGCCAGACGGACTGACTTTGCATAAATGCGGTACCCTGGCTGAAATCGCATTAATTCGCTCCAGCGAATACTCCAACCCGGCTTCATGGGCTATAGCCAACCCATGTAAAAGAGTGTTTGTCGACCCTCCCATGGCCATATCTAAGGCAAAGGCATCATCCAAGGCCTCTAACGTCACAATGTCGCGTGGTTTTATTTGTCGCCGCACCAATTCAAGGATCAAATGCCCCGCCCGCCGCGCCAGTGCTTCTCGTTCTGGTGTAAGTGCCAGAGCCGACCCGTTATAAGGTAGCGCCAGCCCCAACGCCTCCATCAAGCAGTTCATGCTATTTGCGGTAAACATGCCTGAACACGAACCACACGAGGGGCAAGCGTAATCCTCAAGGGTTTTCAGACGTTTTTGGTCAATCTTGCCCGCCTGGTAAGCCCCCACCCCTTCAAAAACCGAAATCAAATCTACCACCTCACCATCTGGCGTACGGCCAGCCGCCATCGCCCCACCGGAAATAAAGATGGTGGGAATATTTAGGCGCACCGCTGCCATAAGCATGCCAGGCACAATCTTGTCACAATTGGGAATACACACCATGCCATCGAAACGATGGGCTTCAATCATGGTTTCGACCGAATCGGCAATTAATTCCCGCGAAGGGAGAGAATACTTCATCCCCTCATGACCCATAGCAATCCCATCGTCCACGGCGATAGTGTTGAATTCGAAAGGCACCCCTCCGGCCTCACGCACCGCCTCTTTGACAATTCGGGCAAACGATTGCAAGTGAACATGTCCGGGCACAATATCAGCGTATGAGTTTACAATGGCAATAAACGGCTTTTCAAAATCTTCATCCTTAACCCCCGTGGCTTTTAAGAGCGCCCGGTGTGGGGCATGTTCGATACCTTTCTTGACTCGATCCGATCGCATCATCACTCTCCTCGCTTGGGTATAAAAAAACCGCCCTTTCGGGCGGTTGGTTTGTAATTTTTGGTATGGACTTGCGTATGGGTTTAGGCTAGTTCCACTTCGCTCGCTCCAACCGCCCAAAGGGGAGTCAGGCTCTCAATAAGGACGAGAACCAGAATTAGGCTAAGGGCGAGGAGCGAATAAATGTATAACATCTTCAATCGCTGAGGCTTTGTGAGAAGTTATTGCGCAATTTTATACACCCGTGGAGATTTGTCAAGGGGTTAAACCTTAAAA
>NZ_JBWGPQ010000069.1:0-4259 GCF_056331585.1 Thermanaerothrix sp. | reverse complement strand
TACCTTACTGCTGCAAACCCTTCTGGTTACGGCGATTTGGAATGCCAAATTATCCTTGAGGGGCGAATCTGGAAATCTCAGCGAGTAGAGTTTCCTGCGGATAAGGTCGCCTGTGCCGGCCTCGTCCCATAAAAACCCTTGCCGATCCCTCGGGATCCAACAGTCTGGAGCAACGAATCTAAATCCAACAAAAGCACTAGGTGGTCCTCGAGGCGTGCCACCCCGCGGAAGTAAGCGGCATGAGCCGAACGGGTCATCGGTGGGGGTGGTTCAATTAGGCTGGCGGGAATTTGACGCACGGAATCCACTCGATCTACAACCAATCCCGCTAATCCCAATGAACTGCTCACCACGATAATGCGTGTCTCATTGTTGTCCAATGTCTGAAAGCGTCCTAATCGCAGATTTAGATCAATCACGGGCAAAACAGCGCCGCGCAAATTAGTCACGCCGCGAATAAAGTTTGGGGTTTTGGGCACACGAGTAATCGGTTGCATCTTGAGGATAGCTTCCACCTTTTCCACTGGAACCCCGTACATCCCATCCCCGAGGCCAAAAACGACCAACTGCTCATCCAACTGAAATGCGGGTATTTCACTGTCGGATTTAAATTCCCGTTTCTTTACCTCAGGCGGCCTGGGGCTTTCTTCAACTGTTGATGTCTGGGGGTCTTTTCCACCATCAGTGGCCTCCAGTTCCCGAGGATTTAACGAAGATGGAATTTGGTCGCCCCGAGGGGCCACTACGCTTTCCTTGACCGGGTCTGGAAATGACCTCTCGTCTTGATCCGTGCGGAGAGAAACCGGCACCTTGGTCTCCACAACCGCTGGCTTCTTTGACTCCGTGGAGAAAAGTTGATCAATGGCCCGACTTAACTTATCGCGTCGCCGCATGGATGCCCCTCCCATTCCGGTTTTCAAAAAACGCCTTTATTTCCTGCGCCAACTGCCGATACTGTTGAGCCGCGCGTGACTTTGGAGCATAGCACACAATGGGTTCACCCGCCACAGCCGCCTCACGTAAACGTGTATCCAACCCGATCACCGTTCGCCACAGACGTTCTCCAAACGAACCCTGCAAGCGTTCCAACATCACACGGCTGATCCCATTACGGCGATCAAACATTACACATAATAACGAATAATCCAAAGTGGGGTTAGTGCGCTCTTTGATCATTTCAATCGTTGTGATCAGTTGCATCAATCCCCAGGCCGCTAAATAGTCCGCGGTAACCGGGATCACCACATGATGCGCGGCGGTTAGCGCCATCACAGTCAAAGGCCCCAGTGAGGGTGAACAATCAATTAGCACATAGTCGTAATTGGATGCAACACCTTCTAACAGATTATGCAACCCAAATTCATAACGGGCCATTCCGGGAAGTTGGCGCTCAAGTGCTGCTAGTTCCGGATCGCCTGAAACCAAAGCCAATCCATCAGGGTGAAGACCAAGGGGCATAAAAGACCGATGATCACCATGCTCTTTCAATCCCCACGTTAACCACTCCACAATCCCCCCTTCATCTGGTGGCTCTCGAACCCCGGCGCTCACACTTAGATTCATTTGTGGATCCAGGTCAATTAATAAAACCCGCTGTCCCTCCTCAGCCAGAGAGGCTCCCAGCGAAAGACAGGTAGTCGTCTTGGCTACCCCACCCTTCTGATTAACAATGGCCAACACGCAGCTCATCAAACTTGCTCCTCAAATTAATCTCAAACCTCTGGGCGCGGCGGAGTGGTTAATTGGCCACTGCGCACCACACCACGCCGCCCCTCACGCAGGGCAAGATGAATGGTGACTTGCCCACGCTCAAATTCAAGCGGAACGATTAAGCGCGGGAAATCAAGAGTGGAAATACGCGCCCCATTTCCCAAAAGCAGCGTAGGGGGCGAAATCACCGATTCATAGCCTGCTTGCGCTAACTTAACACTGGCCCGTCCGGTGATGACATTTCCCAATTCGGCGAGCGCGCTTTGGGCAAGTTGATCCAGCGTTTCCACTTCGCTTCCCATCATCGGTGATACCAAAGCCAGCGCGGTCGGTTGACTCATTGAATAAAATACGGTGCCTTCAACCTGTCCAACCAGGGAGAGAATCACCGTAAAATCCTCAGTCACATAGACGCTTTTCTCCAATCCCAAATCACCCCGACGCAGGTTATAGCCCGTTTCTGCTTTTAGGACTTCGAAAGCCGATTCCACAAAAGGATTTAAGAATTTAACGTTCATGTTTTCCTTCCTCTCCAAGTGTCACGAACCTGCGCCATTGACAGCGAGCGGCACGAAATTGCTACCCTTCATATCCGGTGGGCTTTCACGGACCGCCAAATGCACAACCAGATCACCCAGCGAGGTTTGCAAGGGAACCACCAGGCGCGGAAAATCGAGGGTGGAGATTTGCACGCCTTGCCCCGAGATTAGGGTGGGGGGTGAAATATTCGTTCGGTATCCCGCCTCTGCCAATTTAATCGTGGCACGACCAGTAATGACATTGCCCAATTCAGCAATGCCACTTTGAGCCAAGTTATCGAACTCTTGAAATTCCTGTCCCATCATCAGCGAGACAAACTTAAGTGCCGTCTCATAAGAGAGACCATACAGAACCACTCCCTGCAACTCATCCACCAGGCTAATCAACACGGTAACGTCATCCGTGGTCAAGGCAGATTTATGCAAGGAAAGAGGGCCACGTGTGGTGCTTACGTTCATTTCGGCCATTAACACTTCATTTGCGGCTTCAACGAAAGGATTGAGAAAATTGACATTCATGACCCGGATCCCTTTCTGTAAGGATGAACTCAGCCCCGACGCATTAAACCGATATAGTGCTCGGCTTCCTCAATCAGAGCACTTACGCGCGGGAGCATGTAGTCGAAAAAACCTTCATCTAAACCCAAGACTTGAAAAGCGCGCAAATCCAATTGATACTGAAGCCCATCGCGCCCCAGACCGATTCCAAACATCATCATGGCGGCATCAGCGACGTGCACCGCCGCCGCCAACACCATGCCATCGCCCGCCAAACTAGGCCGATGATGAAACGCAATCGCTTCAGGCAAGGGAGAAGGTAAGTTCCAGCGCCGTGCTAATTCACCGCCCAGCGTGGCGTGATCCACACCAAAGTAATGGCGTTCCAGATAGTCGAATGGTATCTGTTGCCAGGAGCCTTCAAAAGGATCGAGGGTACGCAATAGAACCTCAAACGCCAACTTTCCAATATCACATAACAACCCAGCATGATACGCCTCTTCGGCAACCTGTGGCCCTAAACGCTGGGCAGCCAGGCGCGCCCCACCTGCCACCCCCACTGCATGCTTCCACAATTCTCCCCGGTCTAAACGATATCCCGGCACTGGCCGGTCCATCAGGGCTGCTACTGAAGCCGTTAATATCAGGCTCTGAACCGCATTCTGACCCAGGTACGCCACGGCCTGGTGAACTGTCTTGATCGGTTGAATTGGGCTATAGTAGGCTGAGTTCGCCCAGCGTAAAATCAGGCTGGCCATGGATTGATCCAATGCCAACACATTGGCTACTTCAGCCAGATTGGACTTAGGATTTCGGATCAGCTCCAGTGCTTTATTGACCGCTTGTGATAGCGGGGGCAAGTCACCAATACGGCGTAATAACACCTCAAAATTGAAGCGGGGCGAGGTCATAAAGCCTTCTTCGTGTAAAACGAAATCTGAAAACTGCTGAAGCCATAGACGTGGGGATGAGGAATGATTTCCGTTCCTCCCAGGAACAAAAATCCGCCTGGTCGCAGCACCTGATAGAACTTGCGGTAGAGTTTTTCTTTGGCCTCATTAGTGAAGTAAATAACTACATTGCGGCATACGATGAGATCAAAATCCCCTTCGAAAGGATCTTCCAGCAGATTCTGTTCCCGAAATACAATCTTCTGGGTTAGGCTCTCGCGGACGTAGTAAGGCGGCCCCCCAACCTCGAAATAGGTTTGGAATTGCAGGGGAAATACGTGGCGCACCTCTTCCGCCAGATATGGGCCTCGAGCCTGGGCTTTACGCAACGCTCCGCGGTCGAGGTCTGTAGCCAGGATATAAGGCACCGGTCGAATTGCCAACTCATCGCATAGCATTGCCAACGAATAAGCCTCCTGACCGGTAGAACAACCCGCACTCCAAATACGCAATTGCCGACGGTGGTTTAGGCGTTGCTCTTGAATTAACCGCGGTAAGATGTGAGAACGTGACCTCCTCCCACCCTTGAAAGGGTGGGCTTCCCCTTTCATTGAAGGAAACT
>NZ_JBWGPQ010000068.1:0-4632 GCF_056331585.1 Thermanaerothrix sp. | reverse complement strand
CCACCTAATGATAAGGCCGCCTTTCATCCCACCCTTAAAAGGGTGGGCTTCCCCGACGGTTTCTCGTAACAGAAGGAAATTACGTATTGCGGATTCCTCGATACTCAGGTTTCTCCGGTTGACGGCTCATAGTCTATTTTGGGAAGAATCTGCAGTGTTAACCCCCGCACTTCAAGTATGCCAACATACTGCGTCGTCCGCAATGCCGTACGCTCTAGTACGATCAATTCTGTTTTAGATTGGGCGTTAAGCCGATCTAGCGCTTGTAGAATGGATGCATCGGCATCCAGGCCAAGTTCAGCGTAACTAACGCGCTGGTGTTCAAACAACGTTACTACCGGTTGCATATGACCTTCCTCACCATCCCTCGTCCGTGGCTTCGCCGGGGCGGGGGTAGAGGCGGCGGTGCAGGTGCGCCAGCGGCAGCTGGTGGTGGTCGCTCTGCTCGTAGGTCACGTCTTTATCAATCACCCGCCGCTCTTTTGAGGCAAATAGGATCACGTCCGATTCAATCGTGCGGGCCGGGTAAACGATCATCCCCGCTCCAATGCGGCAGTTGTGACCCACGCACCCGCCCAATACCGGGCGATTCGAGGGCACTAGGTTGCCGTGGGCATCCCGCGCGCGGATGGGGGTTGGCAGCAGGTTGAAGTCGGTGAACGTGGAGCCGGCGCCGATGAAGGTATTGCGGCCGATCACGCACATTTGCAGGCAGGTGTTTTGCGCGATCAGGCAGTTATCCATCACCGTGGTCATGAACAACGAGGCACGGAAGGGCAGAAACGTCCCATCGCCCACCACCGAGAGCATCAGGTGACAGCCCTGTGAAATGTTGACGTTATCCCCGATAATGCAGTTCTCAATCACCGCCCCGGCACCGATGGTCACGTTATCGCCGATGGTGGTCGGGCCGTGGATGACGGCGGTCGGATCAATCGAGCAGTTGCGCCCAATCTTGACCAATTTGGAGCATTCCAGCACCTGCTTGCCCTCGTAGAGCGCCGTCCAGAGGATGGAGAGTTTGAACCCCAAGTCGCGTTTGAGGCGTTCCTCAAAGCGTGCTCCGCGCCCGAAGAGGCCAAAGACGCAATCGGCGATGAAAATGTGCACCCATGAGTCAATGGCGATCAGACTACGTAGAGGCACCTGATACACCAGATCGCCGCTCTGGGCGGCCATGTAGGTCGGCACATGGTAGTAGCCGATCTCGCGCGCCTGCAGGTCAATCACCAACGGCTCGGCGTTCGGCTCTGGGCCGCGGGGGTAATACCACAAGTCGGCCAGGTAGAGGTCGCCGGCGGGGGTATAGGAATCCGAGAGTGGCAGGCAGTGTTCGCGAAAAGCCGGGTCATGGATCGCAAACGCCGCCCGTGAGGGGTGGGGGCGTTTGCGTGCCTCAGCCAGGAAAGCGGCGATGTAATGTTCGTCAAAGAAGAGGTTATCGCGATAGACCAGACACGGCTCGCGCACCTGGGGCAGCCGCGCGTCGGGAGGGAGTTCGATCTCGTGCGTGGTGTAGGGCGCCAGCACATCTCGCTGCGCCAGCCAGAGTGGCTTGTTCTGGATGCGCAGATCGCGCGCCCGCTCATTGAACGGGGTGATATAACGGGGCGATTGCAGGATGATCTTGAGCATACCCAACCCTCGCGTCATGCGATGGGTTCAATCCAGGGGTGTGCGTCCGAAGACAATGCGGCAGGGGGCGGCTTTAGATGCGGCGGCGCAGATCAGCGCACGCAAGGGGTAAACACGTGCCCCGCTTGCCCAGGCCAGGAATTCCTGCACCAGCCCGCCCAGGAACCAGCACCACACGTGCACCGGGTCGGGGTGGGGTGGTGGCACCCGCTGCACTTCAAGGTGCCACTCGTCAGGCAATTCATCCAATGCCAGTGTCCAGCCCTGACAGGACTGGAGAAATGCCACTGTGGTGTGCAGGCCCTGGCTCAGGCGGCGGCGCAAGGGCAACAGCCAGAAGTCAATCTGGTCGAGACCGATGACGCTTTGATGATGGCGATAGAGCCACGGCCAGGCCGCCCGTCCGGCCCGCCAGGCCAATCCCTGCGCCGTGGGCAAGCCGTAGCGCTGGGGCAGACTTTCCGGCAAGGGAGAAGCAAGCGTCGCCATCCCTTCTGCGCCGACCATCATTTCCACCCCCAACTGCAAGAGATCATACCAGGTATCAGAGCGTGATAGGCGGTCGTTGGGGCTCATGCAGTGGCTCCTGAGGTTGCGGGGGGCGTTCTAGAAAGGCGTGCAGGGTGCGCATAAAGGCCTCCGGTTCATCCAGCATGATGAAGTGTCCGGCGCGGGGGTATTCGACCAGTTCGGTGCGCGGCACCCCGTGGCGCAAGACGCGCCCCTGGTGCGGGTGCACAATATTATCACGCAGGCCGTACATGCCCATCACCGGCACACGCACCAGATCCAAGTGCGGGCGCAAATCCGTGCGCCGCAGTGAGGCAATGCTGGTGAGGAAGGATTCCAGCGTGGTCTGCGATAGGTCGCGATCCATCATCTCCGGGAAGCGCGGATCGCGGCAGATCAGCGGCGAGGCCAGGCGCATTCCCCAGCGGAAGAAGCCGAAGAAACTGAACAGCAGGAAAGCAATCGGACGCAGGCCGGCCAGTTTGAGCGCCAGCGCAAGCGATGAGCCCGCAATCGGCGAACCGATTACCACTACCCGCTCCACCCGCTGAGGGTAGCGCATCGCCACTAGCAGGCTGACCGTGCCGCCCATGCTGTGGCCGACCAGCGGCGCCCGTTCCAGCCCCAGGCGATCCATGAATTGATCCACCAGGTCCACAAAATCGCTCACCTGGTAGGTATCCAGTTTCTTGCCCGATTCACCGAAGCCCCAAAAATCGAGCGCGTAGGTGCGATAATAGCGCCCGAGGTAGGCCATGGTATCCTGCCACAGGCCCCACGAGCCGAGCCAACCGTGGAGCAGAATCACCGGTTTGCCGCGACCATAGACTTCATAATGGAGAATACCCTGATCGGTGGTAATGGACGACACCGCACACCTGCCGGCCTGTGTTCAGGACCGACCCTCCTCCATCTCGGCCAGGATGCTGTAGAGCAGTTCAAGCAACACGTTCTTGACGGCTTCTTTCTGCGTTGCCACGCAGGGGAGCAATTTCACTTTGCGATCCAAACGCAGGGCAACGCGCATATCCTCCAGATCCCAGGCGTCGGGGCTATCCTGTTTATTAGCGGCGACCACATAAGGGGTTGGGGCATAGGCGCGGAAGGTTTCGAGGATACTGCGTGCCTCGCGGAACGTCTCCGGACGGGTACTGTCCACCATCACTACGAAACCAAGCATGCCCTCGGAGAGGATTTCCCACATGAAATCAAAGCGCTTTTGACCCGGCGTGCCAAAGAGATAGAGGACGAGATCGTCATCCACGGTGATGCGACCAAAATCCATCGCCACGGTGGTCTGATCCTTGATCCGCTCACTGGCCGAGGTGATCTTGCGCTCGGTCGAGACAACATCAATTTCGCTGATCGAACGGATGAACGCGGTTTTTCCGGCATTGAAGGGGCCTGTCACTACGATTTTGACGTTCTGCATACCAGCCTGCACTCCGGGGATCAAGGATCAAATCGAGCGAATACGTTCAATCAGGCGGTTGATGAGCGAGCGCTGTTGGTCCTTCTGGGCTGCGGGTAGCGTGCGCGCCGCCGGGATCGCCCCCGCCGGGCGCACCAGTTCCACAATGCCGGCTTGCAGTAAGGCATAGACCACGCGCCGAATCTCTAACTCGTTCATCTTAGTCGCCTGGGCAATCTGGCGCAGGGTATTTTTGGGATTGACGAAGGAAATGACGCGCCACTCTTCCACGCTGAGGTTGAGGTTACGCAGGTTGCGCCCGGGGCGGTCGGTGAATTTAAGCGCCATATCCAAACTGGGAATTTCCTCTTGCAGTTGCTCCCACTCCCGTAACTGGCGCGTGCCTTCGATGATCAGGTTTTGCAGGTCAATGCGCAAAGGAATCTTGCCATCCGGTGGGGGAACATTAGGCTCAAAGTTGAACTGCCCCTCCACCCAGGTGAAAAGGCGACGCACGGCCTCGAGGGTATAGGCTTGCAGGCTATCCAGAATCTCTTTTTGGGTCAGGTAACCGGCATTGATGAGCAACAGGCCCAGTTCTTTATCGCTCATTCCCTTAGCCCGCTCGTGCAAGACGCGCACCTGGTTGGCACTCAGTTTGCGGCTTCGGTAGAGCACCGTCGCCAGGTCGTTAGGGGTTTGGCCGATCTGGGCATAACTCAGTTTGCCCTCACGAAAATAAATCTGCGCCGTTTCGCTCGCGCCTTGGATGGTCAATAACCCGGTCTTACGCGCCAAATGGATCAGGTTAAAAAGTTGGGTGATGCTGAAATCGCGCAGATTGCCTCTAAGCGCCATGCAGTGCCTCAACTAGAACATCCGCCATCAGAATGTGGTTTCTGTTGGCGTTGCAAGAATCGGGCCCCGTTTTCCCGTCTAAAAGATGTAAGCAAACATCCACTGCGTTATGACAACCCACGAACGATTATACTTTTGGCACAGGGGGGCGTCAATGCGCCTGACCTTATGATCACTTAACAATTTTGGGCCGGCTAGCTCGGGCGAATGCTCTCGCG
>NZ_JBWGPQ010000067.1:0-4730 GCF_056331585.1 Thermanaerothrix sp. | reverse complement strand
AATCATCGAATGCCCGCCAGGGCATTAAGACAAAAATAGTCCGCTCTTTCTGAGCGGACTAAACAGACTAAGTCATAATCATCGAATGCCCGCCAGGGCGTGTGTACGGAGGTCCCGGCGAACTTCCCCGACCGTCAGAATCAGGGCTGCGTCGTAATTCACGCAGCCCTTGGTTCAGGTACGCTCCACCGTCCTCCGCGCTCTCGGTGGCGGGCTACCGTCCCAGCCGCCGTCCACCAACCCCAAAAGCCTGCCCCGTAGCGCTAACCGAATTCAATCTACACAAAAAAGGAGACCTATGTCCTTTTGCGCCGCGATCAACTGCATGGATGGCCGGGTTCAGCAGCCGGTGATCCGCTTCTTGCAAGCCCGCTTCGGCGTTCCCTTCGTGGATATGATCACCGAGCCGGGGCCTAACGTGATCCTCGCCGACCGCTCCAATGCGTTTAAAGTCCAATCCATCCTGGAACGACTCGCCATCTCGGTTCACAACCACGCCGCGGTGGGTATTGCCATCGTCGGCCATCATGATTGTGCCGGCAACCCCGCCCCGCGCGAGGTCCAAATCGCCCATCTTCACGAAGCCGTTCGCTTCCTCAAAACCCACTACGAGACCCTTCCGATCCTCGCCCTGTGGGTGGATGAAACCTGGACCGTGACCGAAATTCCAGTTTGATCCCTCATTTCACCCGCCCCGAAATAATTAGGATATAATGAATCCTAATTATTTGGTAAAAGGCGGGTACCATGACGTTAGACGTACGACCGATCCGCGAAGTCATCACCCCTCAGTTGGTCATCGAGGGGGCAGGGGTGTTGTTATTGCGGGCATTTGCACCCAGCCGCGCCAATCCCTACGACCCGTTCCTGCTCTTTGACCACTTTGCCTTCAACGATCCGCAGGAAGGCCCGCTCCGCGGCTTTCCCACCCACCCCCACCGTGGGATCGAGACCGTGACTTACATGCTGGAGGGCCAGGTGCGCCACCGCGACAGCCTAGGCAACCTGGGCATCA
Organism: Thermanaerothrix sp.; assembly: GCF_056331585.1. NCBI lineage: Bacteria > Bacillati > Chloroflexota > Anaerolineae > Anaerolineales > Anaerolineaceae > Thermanaerothrix > Thermanaerothrix sp. Next base: position 3,715 of record NZ_JBWGPQ010000067.1, on the reverse strand, counting down.
TCGGGCCGGGCGATGTGCAGTGGATGACCAGCGGGCGCGGCATCCTGCACGAAGAAATGCCCACCCGCAGCCCCCAAGGACGCGTGCTCGGCTTTCAACTCTGGGTCAACCTGCCGGCGGTGCTCAAGATGGGCCCGCCGCGCTATCAGGATGTGCCAGCGGCAGCCATTCCCGAGGTCGCCTACGGCGGGGCACGCCTGCGCGTGGTGGCTGGTGCGGTCAACAGCGTGCACAGCCCAGTGCGTGAGATTGCCGCCCAGCCGGTCTATCTGGATGTGTCTCTGCCGGCCGGCCAGGTCTTCGAGTGGGCCACCGACCCCGATCACACCCTGCTGGTGTACCTATTTGAAGGCAAGGGGCACTTTGGATCCGATGCCCAGGGGCAAGCGGTGCAGGTGGCAGCGCCGTGCATGCTGGTGTACGACGCGGGTGACCGCGTGCGCATCACGACGGCCGACGGCGCGCGCTTCATGCTCATCAGTGGGCGCCCCTTCCGCGAACCGATTTACCCCTACGGGCCCTTCGTCATGACCACGCGTGAGGAGATCGAGCAAACCCTGCGTGACCTGCGCAACGGCACGTTTGTCCAACCCCAGGGTGCGTGAATCCGTGGCACAGGAAAAAAAGCCAGAACAGGCACGGTGGATGTCTGTTCTGGCCTTTTTGCTGGCTCAAAGAAGGGCTTTTTGAACCGGGTTCACCCTCAGGGCGTCGGGGTTGGTGTTTCGGTTGGCGGAGGAAGGGTGGGGGATGCCGTGGGGGTGAGCGTGGGCGTGACTGTGGCAGTCGGCGTGGGGGTGGGGGTCGGCGTTGGCGTCGGCACCTGGAGGTTGAGGTGGATGCGCCGCTCGGCGTAGGTATCGCGCTGGCTTTCCACGTAGAGGCGCAGGGTCACCCGCCCCGGCGGCACCGCGTGCAGATCCCAGGTGGCCAGCAGGCGGGGTTGATTTTCGCTGGTGTTGCCGATCGCCAGCGCCGTCCACTCGTCCGGGTCATCGCCCAAGCCGTATTCCAGGCGAAACTCGCGGAACGGTTCCGGAACGGTGACCAGAGCGTAGATTTCCAACGGGCTGGTGGTGATCGTCTGCCCCTCGCTGAGGTTCGAAAAGAGCAGCAGCGGGCGGGGATCACCCGGGCGGCACTCGCGCTCGGGGACGAAGACCAACGGCTCCTTGAAGCCGTATTGCTCGGCCCAGCGCCGCCCCTCGTCGGTCTCACGAATCCACTTGATGGCAAAGGGGTCGGTGACATTGAGCGCCAGCACCTCTTTGATCGAATCGGCGCAAGCCGAGGTGGCACGCAGGCCGGTCCAGGTGTCAATCATCACCTTCTTCCACAGGTCATCCTCTTTGGGCCGGGGCGGCTGATCGAAGGCGAAGTATTCCAGGCGCTGTGAGGGACACCACTCCGAAGGCTCGGCGCCAGAGACTTCGCAAATGATCTTTTCCACAATGCCCGCCGGGCGGATGAACGGCGTGGGGCGGCCGTCGGTCAGTTTTTGGATTGCCGCTTGCATAAACTCGGCCCAGATCGGCGCTGCGCCGGTAAGGCCGGTGGTGTTCTGCATGGGGGTATAGTCGGCATTGCCCACCCATACCCCTACTGCCAGGTCGGGGGTGTAGCCCAAGGTCCAATTATCGCGGAAGTCATTGGTGGTGCCGGTTTTGGCGGCCACCGGGAAGGGCAGGTTGAGCACCGAGTTGGTGCCGAACATCGGCGCGCGCGCCTGGTTATCCGAGAGGATGGAGGAGATGAGGAAGGCGTGTTCCGGGCGCACCACTTGCTCGCCGGCAGGGGGCTGGTACTCATAGACCAGGTTGCCCTTGTAATCCACGATTTTGGTGATCGCCACTGGGGGCACGCGCCGCCCGCCGTTGGCAAAGACGGCGTACGCTGCGGTCAGTTCGAGCAGACTGACATCCCCGCCGCCCAGGGTGAGCGAGAGGCCGTAATCGGGGCGGGTGAGGGTGGTGATGCCCAGGCGCTTGGCAAAGTTGATCAGGCCGTCCGGCTGAGGCGTGTTGGGGTCGTCGTAAATGCCCACAAACTGCAGGGCTTTGACCGCCGGCACGTTGTAGGAATTGGCCAGCGCCACGCGCACCGTCACCGGCCCGTGGAAGCGCCCATCGTAGTTGACCGGGCGATAGGGCTCGCGCGGATCATTAGGGTCGCCTGAGGGCGGAAACTCGCTCGGCACATCCCAGATCAGGGTGGCCGGCGTCCAGCCCTTTTCAAACGCCGCCACGTAGGTCAGCGGCTTGATCGCCGAGCCGGGCTGGCGTGGCGCCAGCGCCATGTTGACCTGGCCGGAGATGGCTTCGTTGTAAAAATCCGCCGAACCCACCATGGCCAGGATTTCACCTGTGGCGGGGCGGATGGCCACCAGTGCGCCGTTGGTCACGTGGCGGTCGGCCAGTTGGGCAATCTGGCGCTTGACCATCTCTTCGGCCTGTTGTTGCAGGTCGGGGTCAAGCGTGGTATAGACGGTGAAGCCGGAGCGGTAGATGGCATCGGCGCCGTATTGGGCTTCGAGTAGGGAGCGCACATAGGTCACCCAATGGGGGAAGCGCATCACATTGGTCGGCGCCTGGAACTGGTAGTTTTCCATCTCCCGCGCCGCCAAGGCGACATCCTCTTGGGTCACGCACACCGGCTGTAAACTGGTGCTGACCTCAATACAGCCTTTTTCCTGGCTCATCTCGTACATCAGGCGTAGCACCTGGTGGAAGCGGTTGAGCGTCACCTCGCGGTTGGTCTCGATATCGTACACCGCCGGTGATTGGGGCAAGCCGGCCAGAAAAGCCGCCTGCGCCAGGGTCAGCTTCTCGGCGGTGGTGTGGAAATAGGTCTCAGCAGCGGCTTCAACCCCATAAGCCAGTTTGCCGTAGTAAATCTCGTTTAGATACAGTTCGAGGATCTCTTCTTTGGAATACTTGCGGGTGATCTCGGCCGCCAGAACGATCTCACGCGCCTTGCGTTCGACCGTGCGTTCGGCGCGTTCATCCGGCGAGAGCAGTAGCGCCCGCGCCAGTTGCTGGGTAATGGTCGAAGCGCCGGAGACCACCTCACCGGTGGTGTAGTTCTGCCACAGGGCGCGCGCGATGGCCCAGGGGTCGAAGCCGGGATGGTTGTAGAATTCCTTGTCTTCAGTGGCCAGGGTGGCGGCGATGAGATAAGGCGAAATCTTCTCCAGCGGGACATAGGTGCGCCGCCCGGCACGGGGATCCAAGATTTCGTAGATCAGGTTGCCGTTGCGGTCAAGGATGCGGGTGGTCTCAAATTGCGACGCGCGGGCTTGCAAATCATCCACGCTGGGCAGGTTGGCGGCGATGGTGAAGTAGCGGTAGATCAGGAATGAGCCGATGGCGATGAGCACAACCACGCCGGCAAAGAGCAGGACGATCAAAGCGCGCAGCAGGCAGCCCAGGGTGCGCTTTCTGCCGTTGCCCGGCGGGGGTGGAGGCTGGGTGGGCGGGTTGCCGGCGGCATTGCGCGTGGGGGAAGGCGCCCCGGCCGGCCGGGAGGGAGCAGCTGCGGCTGAGCGGGCAGGGCGCGCCGGCGTGGAAGGCGGGGTGCCGCTTGGACGTGAGGGCGAGGGGGTGTTCGCCGCAAGACGGGGTTGGCGCGCTGCCGTTTGGGGCGGTCGCGGGGGTGAGGCCGGCCGGCTGACGCGGGTCAGGTTGGGGTCCGGGGTGATGTGCACCTGCTGCGGGGC
>NZ_JBWGPQ010000066.1:0-4881 GCF_056331585.1 Thermanaerothrix sp. | reverse complement strand
CGAATATACCGACAAGGAGGTGCTGGGTGACAAAGGCTATATCAGTGCAAAGATAGCGGAAGAACTGCAGGAGAAAAATCACATTGTGTTGCGCACCATCCCACGAGCAAACCAGCAAAGCAGGACTCGCCTGCTTTCAAGCATCTGCACAATGCCGTCCGACAGTTGATCGAGACGATCAACAGCCAGTTGTCTGGGCAGTTCGCAATTGAGAAAAACTACGCCCATTCCTTTTGGGGATTGTGTACCCGTTTGTACAGTAAGCTGACCGCTCATACGTTGTGTATTTACATCAATCGCTTGTTGGGTAAGCCAGATCTCCTTCAGATCAAAGCGCTGGCTTTTCCGAATTAGCATAAAATCCCATTATAATTTGACTTTGTATTATGAAACCGATACGCTCTAACAAGGTTTATGATAGTGCGCTTCGCGGTGTTCCTCCGCTTGAAGAGGTGCGTGAGGTTATACGCTATCGTGATTTAATTTTGCAATTGGCGCGGCGAGATGTCACCACCCGGTATAAGCGTTCGGCTTTGGGTATTGCCTGGACGATGCTCAACCCTTTGGGAATGATGGTGGTGCTCACAATTGCCTTTTCTCATATTTTTCGTTTTCAAACTGAACATAGTTATCCAGCCTATGTGTTGAGTGGCTTACTCGCTTGGAATTTCTTTTCCCAAACCACTAATGCTGCGATGGTAAATCTGGTTTGGGGAGGTGGATTGCTTCATCGCATTTATATCCCACGCACATCGTTTGCATTGGCTGCAATTTTAACCGGATTGATCAATCTTGGCTTTGCTTTAGTGCCGTTACTCCTAATAAATCTCATCACTCGAGTGCCTATTCGTTGGACATTGCTCCTTATACCAATACCCATGATACTACTCGCCGCATTTGCTTTAGGTGTAGGGTTACTGATTTCTACGCTTGCAGTTTATTATCCTGATGTGGCGGAGATGTATAGCATTGTGTTATTGGGGTGGATGTACCTTACGCCCATTATTTATCCCGTTAGCATCTTGCCTGAAACGATACGGCTCTGGATTATGCGACTTAATCCCATGTATTATCTGGTGGAACTTTACCGTAGTGCTGTCTATTATAGCCGATTCCCTTCGTTTGATATGATAGGACCAGCAGTGTTATTTTCTTTAATCGCTCTGGTAGTAGGGTGGATTGTGTTTACTTATAAAGCAGATGAGTTTTCATATCGCGTATGATGCTCCAAAGAATGCAAGATCCTGTGGTCATTCTCGAAAATGTCTCCGTGCGTTATCGCACTCCTGCTGAACGTTATGCAACTTTCAAGGAGTTTGTCATTCGATGGTTGCAGGGTAAGGTCCGCACTCATGTGTTCTGGGCTTTGCGGAATGTCTCATTTGAGGTGTACCGGGGGGAAGTCTTTGGCGTCATAGGACCAAATGGTGCGGGAAAGAGTACTTTACTTAAACTAATTTCGCGGGTGATGCGTCCTACTGAGGGGCGGGTGCAAGTCTATGGGCGGGTGGTACCTTTGTTAGAGCTGGGTGCGGGCTTTCACCCTGAACTAACAGGACGCGAAAATATATTTCTGAATGGGGCCATTTTAGGTTTTTCTCGCAAGGAAATGCAGGCGAAGTTCGATCGCATTGTTGAATTTTCAGAATTGCAGGATTTTATTGAAGCCCCTTTACGTACGTATTCCTCGGGGATGTGGGCTCGATTGGGATTTGCGGTTGCCATTGACTCAGAGCCAGATATCCTGATTTTGGATGAGGTTCTTTCGGTAGGCGACGAAGCTTTTCAACGCAAATGTTTGTCTCGGATTGAAGAACTACGTCTGCATGGCGTTACAATTTTACTGGTGTCGCATAGTACAGAGATGGTAGCCTCAATGTGTGATCGGGCAGCATGGTTGGATCATGGTCGGCTTCAAATGGTGGGTGAAGCACCGCGGGTTGCTCAAGCCTATCGTGAAAGTCAATTTGCGGGTATTTTTCAGTCCTCTTAACAGACAGCCAGGAAAGGTTTCATTTAGGTAAGGGTCTGATGCCTCTATGTTAATACCAAATATTTCCCAATTTTCCCGCGATTTCCCCCACGTTTCTTTTTGCATCGTCAACCTCAATGCCCGAGACTATTTACAGGCTTGTTTAGAGCGGTTACCGTTAGCAGCCTCTCAGATTACTTGGGAGGCCATTGTGGTGGATAATGGTTCCACCGATGGTTCTGTAGAGATGCTCCAGAGAAAGTTTCCCTGGGTGCGTTTGATCCGCAATGAGACCAATCTTGGTTACACGCGGCCAATGAATCAGGCCTTACGTACAGCCCGAGGTGAATTCTTGGTGCAACTGAATCCCGATACGTTGCCCGGTGAGGGGGCCTTTGACAGATTGTATTCTTTCATGCAGGCTAATCCTCGAATTGGGATTTGTGGGCCTAAGGTGCTCAACCGAGATGGGACGCTACAGCGCCAATGTCGGCGCAGTGCGGCACGACCATGGGATGCGATCACGTACTTTTCTGGGTTGTGGCGTCTTTTTCCGCATAATCGGTTGTTTGGGCGCTATCTTCTCACCTATTTGCCTGAAGACGAAACGGTTGAAGTAGAGGCCGTCTCAGGATCGTGCATGATGATTCGCCGCGCAGTGATTGATCAGATTGGATATTTAGACGAGCAATTTTTTGCCTATCAGGAGGATTCAGATTTCTGTTTTCGCGCCCGTCAGGTGGGTTGGAAAGTGGTTTACTACCCAGAGGCTGTAGTTATTCACTATGGTGGACTGGGAGGATCCAGAACGCAGCCTTATCGTGGAATTATTGAGTGGCACCGTAGTTACCTTCGATACTATCGTAAACATTTGGCAAAGGACTATTGCTTTCTGGTCAACGGGTTAGTGTATGTGGGAATAGGGTTCAGGCTTGGCTTGAGCCTCATTCGGGCCTTTTTCTCGAAGGAGAAGGTAGTGGGGACGAAGAAACCCTAATAAAGATCCATTTTTCGCGGTTTTAGATGAAAGTAATTCGTTTTTTCACCCCCTCTCCCCCAACCGCGCCCGTTCGTCAGCAGCCACGCTGGGATCCAGTTTGCGGAAGAGAGGCTGGGGCGGTTGCAGGGGTTGCCCGGGGCGCAATTGGCTGGGCTGCCAACGCGCTGTGGCGCCTTCGGGGTGATAGCGTAACACGGTGTGCTCGCCCAAACTGTCTGATACACTCATCGTGCTCTGCGTGCCAAAGAGGGGTTCGCTGTAGCCCAGATAGCGGTGCAGTTTCTCGCTGCTAAAGGGCAGGAAGGGTGCAAATAGGATTTTTAGTGAATCGATCGCGCGCAGAGCGGTGTAAATCGCTCGCCCAGCGGCGGCTTTGTCCGTCTTAATGCTCAACCAGGGCGCGGTTTGCTCCAGGTAGCGGTTGACCTCGGTGGCTAGACGCATGGCTTCACCCAGCGCGGCGCGGAGATGCACCGCCTCCAGTTCTTGGCCCACAGCTTCAAAACCCTTCTCAACTGTTGCTAGAAGTTCCTGATCCTGGGCAGTCAACTCACCCGGGTCCGGAACTATACCTTCCCAATGCTTATAGGTAAAGGATAACACGCGGTTAGCCAAATTGCCCCAAGTAGCCACCAGTTCATCATTGTTGCGTTTGACGAAGTCTTCCCAGTCCCAGTCGGTGTCGCGGAATTCGGGCATGTTTGCTGTCAAATAGTAACGCAGAGGGTCGGGATCGTAGCGTGAAAGGAAATCACGTCCCCATACCGCCCAATTGCGGCTGCCCGAAATCTTCTGCCCCTCCAGATTCATAAATTCGTTGGCCGGGACGTCATACGGCAACACAAAGGGCTTGGGGTCACGGCTACCCAGGAGCTCGTCCAACGTCTCACCGCTGCCGATGAGTTGGCCGGGCCAGATGATGGCATGGAAAGGGATATTGTCTTTGCCGATAAAGTAATACGAGCGCGCTTCTGGGCTGTGCCACCAGGCATGCCAGGCTTCAGGTTCTCCAACCAGGTGACTCCACTCAATCGTGGCCGAGAGGTAACCAATCACGGCCTCAAACCACACGTAAAGGCATTTACCCTCCATGCCTTCCACGGGCACCGGGATGCCCCAATCCAAATCGCGCGTAATCGGGCGGCCTTTGAGGCCCTCGGTCATGATCAAGCCCAGGGATTGGCGTAGCACATTGGGTCGCCAATAGGATTCACGTGCGCGAAGGAATTCAGTGATCTGAGGCTGAAGTTTAGCCAAATCAAGGAAATAGTGCTCGGTCTGGCGCAATTCGGGCACCGAGCCATCAATGCGCGAACGCGGGTTGATCAGCTTTTCAGGATCGAGCACATTACCACAGCGGTCGCACTGGTCGCTGCGGGTATTAGGATAACCGCAAATGTAGCATGTCCCTTCAACATAGCGGTCAGGTAAAAAGCGCTGCTGGGTGAGCGAATACCACTGCAACTGGCGATCGCGGTACAGATAGCCGTTCTTCAACAGCGCCAAAAACATCTTTTGCGAGACGTTAAAATGGTTTTCAGTATGTGTGCTGGTGAATAAATCATAAGTTAGCCCCAGTTGTTGGAACAATTCCAGGAACGTGGCATGATAACGCTGGTAGACCGCGAGCGGTGAGGTTTTCTCCGCATCGGCGCGCACCGTGATCGGCGTACCGTGGGCATCCGAACCCGAGACCATGAGCACACGCCGACCTTTCATGCGTTGATAGCGCGCGAAAATATCTGCAGGCAGGTAGGAGCCAGTCAGGTTTCCGACATGAATTTCGGCATTCGCATAGGGCCAAGCGACGGCTACCAGAATGGGTTCAGGCATCGAGTCACCTCAGTCATCCGAAATACAACGCATGTGCCGAGATTTTATCACGAAACCGCGGGGTTGGGGTAATGGG
>NZ_JBWGPQ010000065.1:0-5839 GCF_056331585.1 Thermanaerothrix sp. | reverse complement strand
TTCTTCCGTAGTCCGTGAGGTCTCCCACTCCAGCAAGCTCCCTGCCTGATACAAGCCCGTCCAGGCATCTTGCTTTTGCGATTCGGGTACCGGCTCCACAGGAATGATCAGCGCCACAGGGCGGCCACGAATGGATATCACATAGCGCGCTCCCTGTTGAACATTACGCATGATTTCCCCTGCCTTGGCTTTGAGCGTTCGAATTCCTACGTATTCCGACATGATAAACTCAAGAAAGTAATCTCATTTGAGGCTGCTTTACATTAGGATTACCCATTTGTCAAGAGACTATCTACCACTTCTCCAGCCGAAAGTGGCTCCAATCCCCCGCCTTTGCCTGCTGGGCCAGGGTGCGCAAATCGGCGGCTCGTCTGGGAATGCCCATGGCTTTCAGGCGCTCCACCATCCAGTATCGTGTGATTGGGGTCGAGACGATGAGATTGACCTGCCGCATGCGCGCCCACCCACCGCCCTACTCCCTAATTTCTCCCCTGCTCCGGGTTGCTCGGCGCCGCACTTTGGGCTAAAGTTAATGCATGCTGATCGCCACCACGGCCTGCACTTACCTGGGCATTGACCCGGGCGGGGGGCGTCCGCCCTTTGCCTACGCTGCGCTGGATGCCGATTTGCGCCTGCTGGCGCTGGGAAAGGGACGGCTGGCCGATGTGTTGGCCTTTGCTGCCGGGCAGAGCCGTGCGCTGGTTGCTATCAACGCGCCTCCCCGGCCGGCAGTCACATCTCAGTCTCAATCCGCATTCACGGGGATGGAGCTCTCCTCTGCGCCCCAGGGGCAGCGCTTGGCTGAACGCCAGGTGCGTGAACGTGGCTGGCCGATCTATCGCACGCCGGCGCACTGGGATGAGGCGCCTCCCTGGATGCGACGCGGCTTTGCCATCTACCGCCACCTGCACGATCTCGGCTATCAGCCGTATCCCCTGCCCGAGGCAGCACGCCAGTGGTTGGAAGTGCCCGCCGAGGCGGCGTTTACCGCCCTCTTGGGCCAGCCCCTGCTGCCGGCCCATCATCTTGAGGGGCGCTGGCAGCGCCAGATCCTGCTCGCCGATGCCGGGCTGGGCATTCAGGATCCCATGCGGTTTTTCGAAGAAATCACCCGCCACCGCCTTCGCCGCGGACAGTTGCCGATGCATCTTATTTACACCCCCGGCGAGTTGAACGCGCTGGTGGCGGCGTTAACAGCCTGGTTGGTTGCCCATCATCCCGACCAAGTGGTTATCCTGGGCGATCCGGAAAGCGGGCAGATGATCTTGCCCCGGGGTGAGGTTGCTCCGGCGGATTAACCCTGGGCCTGGCGGCGGCGCACCAGCAAATCGCACAATTCGCGCACCGCGCCGTAGCCCCCACGGCGGGTGAGGATGAGATCGGCGGCACGTAGCACCTCCGGTTGGGCATCCGCCGGCGCTACGGCACATCCCACCAAGGGGAAACAGGGTAGATCATTCGTATCGTTGCCCATGTAAACGACCCGCTGAGGATCAAGCCGGCGTTCGGCCAGTAGTTGACGCAGGGCCGGGGCTTTATCCTTCACCCCCTGGATAAACGGCAGGCCGATTTTACGGCAGCGTGCTTCCACCACCGGGTTGGTCTCGGCGGAAAGCACCAGCGCCTGGATGCCGGCGCGCATCAGCGCTTGGACGCCGATGCTATCCGAACGATAGGCGGCAACGAACTCGTGTCCCTCACCATCCACCCAGACCCGGTTATCGGTCATCACCCCGTCAAAATCAAAGATCACTAGGTCCACCTGCTCCGGGAGCGGTCGCCGCTGCCCCGGCTGCACCATCGTCAGCCCGCCAAAATAGACCAGCCATTCCGCCCGCTGCCAGTCGGTGGAGGTATCAATGTCCACCGTGTAGCGCGGGTCAATCTGGAGCGGCAGGATCACCGCCCCGCTCATGGAGTGCTTCTCCAGGATGGTGCGAGTGCGGATGGCATCAATATGCCCGGTCTGCCAGAAGACCGGCGGCAGGCTCTGGCGCGGTGCATTGTAAGGCTCGGGCACACCCGGTAGACTCAGTAGCGGTTGCAGGTGTCCGCTATGAGGGTCAATGCGCCACATCTTGAACGGATTCTGTCCCGCCGGCACCACCCCACGCACCGAATCGGCCTCGGGATGGGCGAGCAGCAGGCGCACTGCTGCATCCACCATTCCCGGTGGGCGCACCGGCGAGGTGGGGCGCAACTGCACCACGATCTGCGGATGATAGTCCTCGTGTTCAGCCAGCCAGCGCAGCGCGTGCTGAAAGACCGGGAGGTCGGTGGTATCATCCTGGGCCAGTTCGGCCGGGCGCAGGAAGGGGGTTTCAGCGCCGTACTCGCGTGCCACCGCGGCGATTTCGGCATCATCGGTCGAAACCACCACGCGGGTAACCGTCTCGGCCTGGCGCGCCGCGGCGATGCTATAAGCAATCAATGGGTGCCCGGCAAAGGGGCGGATGTTCTTACGCGGGATGCCTTTGGAGCCGCCCCGCGCCGGGATGAGCGCAAGTACCTCGGGCGTCACCATGCCGTCCATCCCCCGTCCACGATCAGGTTGGCCCCGGTCATGTAGGATGACGCGTCCGAGGCGAGGAAGAGCAGCGCGCCGTTCATCTCATCCTTGCGCGCCATCCGCCCTAGGATCGTGCGGGCGGAATAGTTGCGCACGAAGTCTTCATCGTGTTGGTTATAGACCCCGCCGGGGGTGAGGGCATTGACCCGAATCTGCGTCCCAGCGTAGTAGGCAGCCAGGTACTTGGTAAAGCCCAGCACCCCTGCCTTGGTGACGGTGTAATACACCGGCTTGTAGCCCACACGTTGACCATCGGCACGCACATAAATGCGCTGATCGGGGCCGTTTAACCCGTAGGTCGAGCAGATATTGATGATGCTCCCTTTGCCCTGCGCCAGCATGGGCCGAACACACGCCTGAGTGACCAGAAACACGCCGGTCAGGTTGACCGCCAGCGCCTGGTTCCACAGGTCGAGCGGGAAATCCTCAAACCGCCCGGGGATAATACCCCGCGCCAGGGTTTCGGGGTCGAACTTGGGGTCGAGCGCAGCGCTGTTGACCAGGATATCCAGGCGGCCATAGCGCGCCAACGTCGTTTCCACCATGGCTTGGACCGAAGTGGGGTTGGTCACGTCTAGGCTCACCCCCAGCGCCGCGTAGCCGTGAGCGGTCAGGTCGGCGGCAACGGTCTCTGCAGCGGTGTCCTGAATGTCGGCCACCACTACTGCAGCGCCAGCCTCGGCCAGGGTGCGCGAGAATTCACGCCCCAACAAGCCCGCCCCGCCGGTAACCACAGCGACGCGACCATCCAGTTTGAACGAATCGAAAATGGTGGTCATGGCCTTCCCTCAAGGGCTGAGGATAAAAATTCATCTAATTCCACCCGCTGGCCACGGCGGCTAGACTCGTGGGCCGCCAGGGCTATCGCCAGCGCGCGGATGCCATCATCGAGGGTGCATTGCGCGGGTTCCTCGCCCCGCACCACCTTGCGGAAGTGGCGCAATTCGTCCACGAACATGTGGTTGCGTTCAAATCCGGTGGGTGGGGTGTAGGTTTCCCAGGTTTCGGTGCTGGCATGATAAATGCGGGCGGTGCCGTAGGTGTTATCCCAGCGGATCATGCCCTGGGTGCCGATGATTTCGAGGTGATGATTGGGCGGGCGTTGGAGATAATCCAGGTGCACCTGGGCCAGGGCACCGCTGGCGAACTGCAAGGTGATCTCGGCGGTATCTTCCACCGCCAGGTCGAGATCGCCCAGGGTGGCCAGGTGGGCACTCACGCTTTCTACCTCACCCAGTAGCCAGCGTAGGTAGTCGAAAGGATGACACAGCGTCAGCACCACGCCGCCCCCCAGGTCGGGGCGGGCGGCGTAACTGCGGCGGTAATCCTCCCAGGGATGCCAGGCAGGCAGGTACTCACCCCAATGGGCGCGGGCGTGCACCACGCGGCCGATCAAGCCCTCATCCAGCCACCGCTTGATGCGGCGTAAACTGGGGTGAAACCGGAACTGAAACCCTACCAGCACGCGCGCGCCGCTCTGCGCCACGGCGGCGCGCAGGTCGGCTACCCCTTCTAAAGTGTGGGCAATGGGTTTTTCCAACAGCAAATGGCAGCCCTGGCGGGCGGCGGGAATGGCTACATCCAGATGTAGCGCGGTGGGGTTGGCGACGATAACGGCATCTGGGCGGTGCGCCAGTGCCGCTTCTAGGTCGGTCTCGACCATATAGTCATGGAGCTCATCGTCGGGCAGGGTACTGCGGTGGGTGCGGTAGAACACTAAATCGCGCTCGCCCAGTTCGAGCAGGTTGCGAAAATGCCGCCGTCCGATGGAACCAAAACCGGCAATGAGGAATCTCATTCCCAACCTCCCTTAGGACGTTGGAGCAGCGAGAGCAGGAACTCCCCGGTGCGCCGTCCGGCACTACCATCGGTATAAGTGACCTCGTCACGGATGAAGCGCTGGCGGTTTTCGTGATCGGCGTGTGGGTTCTGCAAATAATCATTGAGCGCCGCCGCCAGTTCGCGTTCGTTCAACGCCACCTTGCCTGCCCCTGCGCGGCGAAAGCGCAAGTGGGTGGGCCAGTTGCCGATTTTGGAGAGGGGCAGCGAGTATTTACGCGGCACGTTCCAGCCACCGGGTACGTCCAGGCACACGCTGACAATGGGGCGGTCATGGATGGCCGTCTCTACCACCATGGTGGAGTAGACGGTGGTGAAGACATCCGCATGCGCCATCATCGAGGCTTTCTCGGGCATGTCCTCGCCGGAGTAGTGCCCCAATTCACCCCCGAGCGGCACCGGCTCGACGACATGGACGTGCGGAAGTTCGCGTGCCAGGCGGCGAATCTTTTCCGCTTCGTCCTGGAAGAGTTTGACGTTCCAAAAATGGTTGGGATGCAGACGCACCAGTAATTGCGCCGGTGCGACCAGGGCATCGCTGGCCACCAGGCGGGCCAGGGCTTCTACGTTTTGGTAATTAGGCGAGAACGAGACGAAACTGCAGGCATAGGCGATCAACTTACGCTGGGGATCGAGACCGTGCAGGCGGAAGTAATCCTCGCGCGGCATCTCCCAGGTGCGGCGGAAGTAACCATCATACGAGGGAATGCCACCGATGTGGACGCGCTCCGGCGGCCAATCGGAACCGAGCACCAGTTCCTCCTTTTGGATCTGCGACCAGCAGGTAATCCAATCCACCGGGGCGCCGGGCAGGCTATAACTGCTGGGGTTGTCCCAACCCACGACGACGGCGGCGGTACGGATACCGCGGGCGGCAGCCTCGCGCAGCAGGTAGCGATCCAGCCGCCAGCCGGGGGTGGCGGCCACGACCAAATCGGGCTGGTAGCGTTCGAAGAGGTCGGTATACAAGCCGGGGGTGAAGCGCAGTTGGGCACGGCGCAGGGCGCGCCGCGCAGCGCGGCTGTGGCGCAAAGCCAGCACGGCCAGCACGGCCAGGGGCAGGAAGATGCGGCGGCGGTTGCCCGCTTCCACCATCACCTGGCGGATATAACTATCCGTAGCGCCGGTGTTAATGCGGCGCGAACTGCCCACACGACGCAGGAAGCCCAGCCACCACTGCCATTCGCCATGGTGCTGACGTTCGTAAGCGCGCGCCTGTGCCAAACGCAAGCCCTCAAAGGTCAGGCCGGGGCGGCCAAAGCGTTGGGCCAATTGTGCGGTCAGGCTGTCATCGCTGAGGACGATCACCTCGGCTCCGGCGTCGAGCAAGGTCGGGACGACATCACTTTGGAGGAAATAGACCACGGCCAGGCCGTGATCGGCGGAGATGAAAATACGTGGTTTTTTTGTGTCCAGGGTCATCGCTCCGAG
>NZ_JBWGPQ010000064.1:0-6017 GCF_056331585.1 Thermanaerothrix sp. | reverse complement strand
CCCGCGCTTCGCAAATCGTCTTTTGCTTAAAAACAGGGGGGATTTGCGAAAAAACCATCTGCCTACTCTCCCTCGCAGGCCGTCAGGCGATAAAGGCGCGCCCATTCCCCCGTCTGCACCAATGCGGCGCAGCGCGGCAGAAACACCCCCTCCCAAAATTCCAACGCCCGGCGTTGCCGCCCGCTTGGGTCATGAAAGACACTGAACAGCGCACTCCCGCGATCTAGCAGGACGTGTGTCACCCCCTGCGCGGCCAATTCATGCGCCAATACCGCCACATCCCCCGCGGCGGCCTCAGCCAGACGCACCCCGCGGGTATGATCGGCATCCGCCAGGCAGCGTGGTGCACAGTAATACCCCCGCCCGTCCCAGAGCAGTAGCACCCGCGCCTCTCCCGGTAACCCCTCGCGCAGCGTTTGCTGCAAGGCAAAATCCGGCCAGGCGCGTACCAGCCACTGGACCGGGCTTTCCTGCCCCAGCCAGAGGCGCCCGGGCCGCAAGATTTGCCCCAGGGCGATCACCTGGATCGCCAGTGTTGCGATCAGACAACCGGCCATCAGGCCCAGCCCCACCATTCGCCCCAGGCGCCGTCCGCGCTCCAGCAGAACCTCTAACCCCTCTGCCGCCAGCGGGCTCAACCCGAGAAAAACAGGATAGAGAAACCGCGTCTGCTGCGTTCCACCCCACCAGGTCAGGGTGCGCAGCAAAAGCAGGGCCACCCATACCGCCTCCTGCCGCCCCCAGCGCCGCCGCAGCGGTGCCAGCATAGCCAGCGGCAACAGCAAGGGAGGCACATCGGTGGTTCCCATAAACGTAGCAAAGCGTTCCCGTTGCAGGTAAAGCGCTACCGGCAGGCGCAATAGATTGAGGGGCGTTCGTTCGAGGCCAAAGTCATACAAATAGGTTGCCAGCACCTCCCAGCGCTCCCGCGGATAGCCTACCCCACCCCAGAAGAGAGGGTAGAAGGGATTGCCCCCCAGCACCAGGTTTTTCAGGTACCACGGCAGCGCCAGCACCAATGCCGGTAGCGCCAACCGCAGCCCCAGCCCCAACCGGCGCCATCCGCTCTCCTGCCAGGCCAGGAGGAGCAGCAACAAACCCAAAGCGGGCACAGCGGCCAGGGCAGTGTATTTACTGCCCAACGCCAGCCCCAACAGTACACCACTCAGGCTTACCCAGCCCGCGGGGCGGGCGGGGTTCTGCCCCCACCGCGCCAGCAGGTAAAACGCCAGCCCCTCCCAGGTGAACCAAATCAGGTCGATGTACGCCCACCCTGCTAGCAACGGCAGGTAGGGCATGCTGCCCAACACCGCCGCTGCCAGCCAGCCGGTACGCGGCCCGCCCCACCAACGCCCCAGGCGTAGCGCCACCAGCACCCATAGCGTGCCGAACAGGCCATGCACCAGTTTGGGGAAGAGATCACTGCCCAGGCTCAAACCGAGGAGAAAGAGCATCTCCCCATTAGACGGCCCGTTAGCCTGCCAGATCTCCGGCAGCAAGATCAGCCGCCCCGCTGCCAGGAACTGCCGCGGCCCTTCCAGGTGATACATCAGCCCGTCGTAATCCCAGGGTGGGGTCAGCGCGGTCAGGAACAGCAGCAGCCCACTCAGCCCCAGGAGCAGCGGTATCCAGCGCAGTGGGTACAGTGACGGTGTTGCCCACTCATCGGCCCAGGCACGGCGCCAGATCGGCCACACCTGCCTCAAAAAGCGCCATCCACCGGGCAGGCCCACAACGACCAGCAGGATCAACCAAGCCCCCACGGCTGCACGGCTTAGCACCCCCACCAATCCCAGGACCAGAACGCCTTGCGCCGCAATCCCCAGCCCCAGCGCCACCCCGATCAGCGCCTGATCCGCAGTGGGCAGCGCCTCACCGCCAAAGCGCCGCAACAAGTGCCGACCCACCCCCAGGCTACTCAGCCCAAGCACGGCCAGCAGCCCCAGCCCTATCCCAACATTGAACGCAAAGGGTATGACAGGGTTCATGATTCTGAGACACCTAACATCCTCTTCACTGCCAAGCGCGGTAGAGGAGAATCAGTAGCTCTAAATGAATCAATAACATCAAAACCCCTAGCAGATCATGGGCATGACCTGCCGAGTACAACCCATATCCGACGAAAATTATCCCGCTCAAGAGCGCCCAAATCACAAAGAGGCCCCACCAGATACCCTGCCGGGAGGGGTGACGTAAACCAAGCAACCAGGGAATACCTAATGCCAGCGCCATGTGTACATTTCCATGGGGCATGACAATTGTTTGGGTGACCAGGGTGGTGAGAAAGAAATCTGCCCAGGTCTCCCTATCGTCTCGACGGCCCATAGCGCATAAAATCTTCAGCCAGGCCAATAGCACCACCAGCACCATCCCAATCCCAATCCCCAGGCCGAGCGTGGAGTGAACGCCGCATGAAACGAGATGATCCACAGCGCTAAGCCAGGTCATCCCACTTTGTCTTAAAAGTGAGGGCCAACGGCACAGGACCTCAACCACCCCTTTCAAACTCTCCCACCCTCCCAGGGCTAAAGAAACCCCGCCGACCAGGAGAGACCCCCCCAGAAATCCAGCCCCAAAACGCCTGTTGCGACGCAACAACAGGGCGAAAACCAGCAGCAAAATCATCTGCGGTTTAATCCACCCCAAAGCCAGGTACAAACCTGCCCATCCTCCGCGCCCCTGCTGGAGATTAAAAAGCGCCTCTCCCATCGCAATCAGCAATAGCACGTTGACTTGCCCAAAGAGCAGATTGAGGAAATTGGCGCTGCTCAGAAAAAGCGCAACCGCGGCAACCAGTGCCGCCCGATCCAATGACAAGCGCTTGACCCAAAGGTAGAGGTACCCCAAGGTACCCCCGGCGTTTATACCCACCCAAAGCACATAGGCCGGTAACGGAGGAAGCAAGGATAAGAGCATAAAAGGCGCGACGAAGAGGGGTAGGTAAGGAAGAGGAAGGGCCCAAAAAGGCATTGAGACCCCCTTCACAAAATGTGAGAAGCCTTCATAAAGAGGCTGCTGATAAACGGCCTGAAGGCTCGGATGATATACGGCGCTTAAGCCTATATCTCGTGCGATCTGCCCACTGGCATAGAACAGGCGAAAGTCTATGCCCACATACTCGAATACTCCGCGTGCCCTGACTTGCTGCACGGTATAAATCCCGTACCCCACCAGCGCCAGCAGGGCCAGAGCCAGCGTCACGGGCAGGCGATAACGCCCTAAACCCGTCCAGAGCAAACAGCGCAAGAAAGGCTTACCACGGTGCACGCTTGACCCCAAAACGCCGGGAATACCCCCGCATTGCTCCTATTATAGCCGCGCTGCTGCCACGCTCCCCTTGCAAACGGTTTTCAAATTCCGCCGCCGGCCCCACCCCCTGACCCCCGGCTAAGTTATGGTATATTAACCCCATACCACCACAACGTTGAGTTTCGCGAGGGAACGATGTTCATTGCCATCGAAGGTGTCATTGGCGTCGGCAAAACCACCCTGGCGCGCTTGCTCCAGCCCCGTTTCAACGCCAATCTACTGCTGGAAGCCTTTGAGGAGAACCCCTTCCTGGCCCAGTTCTACACCGACCGCGCCCGCTATGCCTTCCAGACCCAGGTCTTCTTCCTGCTCAGCCGCTACCACCAGTTCCGCCAGGCAGCCCAGTGGCTGGCCACCGGCCAACCCTTGATCAGCGATTACACCTTTGAGAAGGATCAACTCTTCGCCCGCCTCAACCTCAGCGGCGACGAGTGGGAGGTGTACTTGCGGCTGCACGGTGCCCTGGCCGAGAAGATGCTCCCACCGGACCTCATCGTGTACCTGCGCGCCGATACCGATTGCCTGATGCGGCGCATCGCCCTACGCGACCGCCCCTACGAGCGCCATATGGAACGCGAGTACATCGAAGCCCTCAACCGCGCCTATGATGCGCAATTCCTCGGCCCGCGCCAGGGGCCGCCGGTCCTGGTCATCGAGAGCGGCGAGATGGATTTCGTCCAAAACGAGGCCGATCTGGAAACCATTGAGGCCGCCATCCGCCGCGCCCTGCGCCTGCCGCCCTATCAGCCCGAACTGCCTTTGGAATCGGCCCTACCTTCCCTGACTAAGGATTAGCCCATGCGTATCACCCGCGAGATGCTGCTCAACCTGGCCCGCGAGACGGCGGAACGCACCGCCCGCCGCCAACGCGATGTGTTGTGCATCTTTCTCATCGGTTCGGTCCTGGACAACGAGCCCCTGCTGGGTGGGAGCGGCGATATTGACCTGGTGGTCGTCCACGATAGCGAGCCGTTGAACCCGCGCGAGGTGCAGCGCCTGAGCGATGAGGTTACGCTCGATATCGCGCGCCTGGGTGCGGCAACTTTCCAACCGGCACGCCGTCTGCGCCAGGACCCCTGGCTGGGTTCGGCCCTATGGTATAACCCACTGGTGCTGTACGACCGCCAACACTGGTTTGAATTTACCCAGGCTGGCGCCACCGCCCAATTCACCCTGCCGGAGAACGTTTACCCCCGCGCCCAGCGCCTGGCTACCACCGCCCGCCAGATCTGGCGCGACTTGATCGAAACCCCTCTCCCCACGCTCGAAACGGCGTGGCGCTTGCTCGAGGCCCTCACCCAGGCCGCTAACGCCATTGCCTGCCTGAGCGGCGCCCCATTGACCGAGCGGCGCTTCGTGCTCAACTTCCCCGCCCGCGCCCAGGCCGTGGGCCGGCCTGGCTTGGCCGCCGGCTTCACCGACCTCATCGGAGGCGAGGCTGCCGCTCGCGAGGGTCTGCAAACCTGGCGCAACGCCTGGCTGGAAGCGCTGGAGGCCGTGGCCAGGCGCGAGGATGCCCCACCGCGTCTGAATGCCGCCCGCCGCGCCTACTACCAGCGCCCGGTCGAAGCCCTTGCCGCCGAGCAGCCCCTGGCCGCCTGGTGGATCCAATGGCGCACCTGGACGCGCGCCGCACGCCACCTGGGCGAAACCTCGCCCTGCTACGCCGACTGGCACGAGGCAAGCGAGGCGCTCGGCCTGGGCTTGAGCCAGCGCGAGCGCCACCTGGCCGCCCTGGATGCCTACCTGGATACGGTCGAAGAAACGCTCGATCAGTGGGCGGCTGCAAACGGCGTCCGCATCTAGCGCACCACCTGCCCAACCGTGATCAACCTGGCCGCCTGTGGAGAGCGGCCAATGCGCCTTTTCGGATTGAGTCGCACGCCGCACACCATCCCTGGGGGGTAGGTACAAAGCCGAATTTCTCCACCTCCTGTGGATAACCAGGCGAAATCTGTGGATAAATGGGGAGACCTGTGGAAAACTGCCCCGAACTGGGGAAAAAAGAGGCCTGCCCCCCTCTTGCCTAAACCCCCAGATATAGGGGGTGGGTTGCGACCTGCGCCATATCCTCACGCAAATGACTCTACGCAATTTAGACCCGCTTTTTACCCCCATTGGCGTGGCAGGGTTATACCCGGCTTATCCCCACTTGTCTGGGGATAAAAATTGCTGCATTGACCGTAGGGATGGACAGTGCGCACTTCACACCCCCATTACTGGGGGAATCGGGCGGGTTATCCACATATCCCCAGCCCCTACGACTACGACGATCTTACAGATTCTTCCCTGGGGAAAGATATAAGGATGGATAATGATCACGCCGGAAATGGGGATAAATGGTCGAACTTGAGCACCTTCGCAAGATTGACGTATGACGTACAGCGTATTGATCTATGAACTGGCCTCATTCCATCTCTGCCGGAAATCCAGCCCGATGGGCCGGGCTGAGGCTGCTTCCCGGATGAGGGCTTGCAGTGGCCATGCCCAGGTGAGCGGTGCCCGGGCATGGTTGGCGCGGGGATAAGCGTTCGTATCAGCAGGATAACGCCCCTGCCAGATACCGATCCGCCGGCGGTCTGAGCGAAGAACGACCCATTGAGAAGGGGAAGAAACACGTTGCTTATCCCGCCCCGCTTTGGGCAGAGAAACAGCGTGCCCGGCGCGCGGGGCCAACCCCCGCCTCACCCCACCCGGCGGCAGAAAAC
>NZ_JBWGPQ010000063.1:0-6187 GCF_056331585.1 Thermanaerothrix sp. | reverse complement strand
GGTGAGTTTTGGTCTTGGTCGACTAAACTCTACTACAAAAAGCCCTATCCGCTTACGTTATTTTTTGGCGAAGGTATTGCATTTGGAATGCAAAAAAGAACGTGCTTGCTTTCCTAATAGCAGGCACGTTCTTTAAAAAGTGTTGTTCTTGTAAAACCCTCGTGGCTACCTTAAGGCTACCTTAAAATGAACGAGAGGATGATCAGGATAACGAAGAAGGTGCCAGCCAACGTCCCAATACGTTTGAGGTCGCGGATGACATAAGAATAATCCGGATTGAATTCGGTGCTACTGGCACTGCTCCGGGGTGAAGGGTTGGGCCGTGCCTCAACCGGTCGGGCGGCAGGGGCTGGACGTTGCGAGGATGTGGACGACGAAACACGGCGTTTTTGCTTCTTGCTCATGGCTAACTCTCCCAAGTAAGTGAACTGGTTATTCTTGCAACCGCGCAGTCACGACGATGCGCTGGTTATCTACCATATAAGGATAACACGAGATTAAGGTAACGATAGGTTCTTGCGTGGGCGCCATAACCTCAACCCGGGTTGGCTCGACAATTTGTGTCTGTTGCACAATATATATATATGCCCGTTGGTTGCTGTAAAGGATGACCTGATCGCCGGGCTTGAGTTTATCTAGGTCGCGAAAGATTTCGCCAAAAATATCGTTGTGGGCAGAAAGGACAATGTTCCCACGCTGGCCCGGGTTGGGCGTTCCCAGGCGTTGACCAACCCCTTTTTTCAACTGCTCCCAGCCATCGCCTTGCACCACCGGCGCATCCACGTTGATAGCTGGGATTTGAATGCGGATGGCTTGCTCCACGCCAGGGGTTGGGGTGGGCAATTCTGGCAACGAGAGCATGACCGGGCGCAGGTGTTCGGGAATCTCGGCATCGTTGGGGCGCGGCCCGCCGGGCGAATTGGGTGGGGTGTGCCCGCCAGGCAAGACCATGGCGGTGATGGCCGGCGTGGGGGTCAGGGTAGGTTGCGTGATGAGTGAGGCAACTTCGCGGTTGAGGTCGCGAATGAGCGTGAACCCGTTTAGCAGGACAAAAGCCAGCCCAAGGACGGCCAAGACCTCGATCCCCAACAGCACGCGGTCCAGCCAGGTGCGCGGGGGTCTTGTACTCGTAGGGGGGGCTTCCTCAATGAGTGAGCGGCTGGAGAGATGATCCAACGATGTTTCAATGGGATGCTCCTCAACCAGCATCAGGCGGCCGCTACGGCGAAAGTGCTCCAACCGCTTTTGACGCCGCGCCCGTTGCTTCTCGATCAGCAACAAGCGCAGTTCCTCAATGGAGAGGTCCTCAGCAGAACGTTTGCGCGGCATACTTAACTCCTTGGGTTGCCCTAGCCCGGGTGTGATTATACCGTATTCTCAATGGAAATCCCCGCACCATAAATAAAACATAAAACACGAAAGGATGGCGTGCACGAACAATGCCAAGTTGGGTAAGTTAGAAGAGTTAATGGTAAGATTTGATTATATGGTTTAATGCTTAGGAGGTTTTGAATGCTTAAGCGTTGGGGATTAGGGCTACTCATCCTACTTGTGGGTTTCTTTGCGTCTACCTATGATGTTGGCGCTCAAAATGACATCACATTTGCTGGTTTGGAGATTGACCTCTGGCCGGAATATGATCGTCCGGACATGCTAGTGATTTATCGTATCACGTTAGATAATTCGGTGAAACTGCCGGCGCAATTGACGCTTCGTATCCCCGCCGCCGTAGGCGCACCTTACAACGTGGCCTATGAAGACACGGCAGATGGGAGGCTTTATAATTTGAATTACTCGACCCAGATAGAAGGGGATTGGATAAAGGTTAGTTTCACAACACCCTCTCCGGTTTTGCAAATTGAGTATTATGATCCCAGCTTGAAAAAAGAAGGTGCATTACGCACGTTCGAATATCTCTGGCCGGGGGATTACGCCGTTAGGGATCTCACGGTGGTAGTGCAACAGCCACCCACAGCCACTGCTTGGACGCTCATTCCTAGCATGGGAAGCGGTGTTAAGGGCGAAGATGGTTTGACCTATTATCACTATGCGGTAGGGGAACTCAAAGCCGGTACCTCTTTTGTGCTGCGCCTGCAATATGAAAAAGCAAATGATGACCTTAGTGCCCCGATGCAACCGGTTCAACCTGCCGCTCCTATTGAGTTGGCAGGCTCGGAGCAAAGTGGCCCCTGGTACACTCAGGTATGGGTAATCGTTATGGGAGCAGGGGGAGTACTCATTCTGACCGGGTTGTTGTGGTGGTTTGCCCTGACCCGTGTGCCGGCCCAAGAAAGGACCGGCAAGCGCCTACGCCATGCATCACGGGCAGGAATATCCTCTACGCGCGGCACATCACCGTTGCGGGGCTTATATTGCCCGGCGTGTGGTCATCGCGTTCAACCTGAAGATCGCTTTTGCCGCACCTGTGGAACACGCTTGCAACAGGGATAAACCCGGTCCTACCCCCGTCCCTTGTCGGGGGTAGGGTGGTGGCATATAATCAAAGAGAATTTATGGGTAAGAACACGGAAAATGCCAATGAATGATAAACCTTCAACCGATATTACAACTCAAACCACCGTACCCCGGCATGGCTCGGTGAGTTGGTTACGGATGCTTTCTGAAGCCTTGCAAGTCATCGTCCTGGCGTTGCTACTGTACTTCGTTATTGACACCTTTATTGCCCGAGTACGGGTCGAAAATATCAGTATGCAACCTACGCTCAAGCCTGGGGAATTTGTGATTGTGAGTAAAATTGCCTATCGCACCGGGCAGGTGCAGCGCGGCGATGTGATCGTTTTTCGCTATCCTATGAACCCCCGCGAAGATTACATCAAGCGGGTGATCGGTCTGCCGGGAGATCACATTGAAATCCGTGATGGCAAGGTATTTGTCAACGGTCAAGCCCTTGAAGAATCGTATGTTGCGGCTTCCCCCAGTTACAACGGGGTGTGGGATGTGCCGCCGGGACAGTTGTTTGTATTAGGGGACAACCGTAACCAGTCTTCGGATTCGCATTCGTGGGGTTTTGTGCCGATGGAGAACGTTGTGGGCAAAGCCCTTTTGGTCTATTGGCCACCCAGCGACATTAGACTGCTCACGCCATCCTCGGTGGTCAATGCCGCGCACTGAATGGTCTTGGGAAAGCCCTATGGAGATTCGATAATGGATACGTTGAATGATTTGATTGCACAAGCCCGTCTCTACATGCAAGAACTACCTCCGCTTGAGTTGCCGTCGGGTTGGGATGAGCAACCCCTTACGGCATTGATTGATCATACTTTGCTCAAACCCGAAGCGACGCCACTTCAGATTGATCAACTCTGTGCGGAAGCGCGCCGCTATGGGTTTGCGGCGGTTTGTGTCAACCCAGTGTATGTGCCACGGGCAGTGCGTGCCCTGGCAGGCTCAGGGGTGCGGGTTGCAACGGTCACCGGTTTTCCCCTGGGGGCGAACGGACGGCGGGCTAAATTGAGCGAAACACAAATTGTGATCGAAGAAGGGGCAGTTGAGATAGATACGGTGATTGCTATTGGCTTGCTCAAAGGGGGCGAATATGCGGCAGTGTATGATGAATTAAGTGCCATGAGTGAAGTGTGTCACCGGTTTGGTGTACTTCTGAAAGTGATTATCGAAACCGCGTTGTTGGAACGGGAAGAAAAAATCCTGGCCTGTTTGCTTGCAAAAGCCGCAGGCGCAGATTTCGTAAAAACCTCCACCGGATTCAGCACTAGCGGTGCAACCGTAGACGATGTAGAATTAATGCGAAGAGTGGTAGGACCGCAGATGGGTGTCAAGGCGGCTGGCGGTATTCGCACCTTGGAGGATGCACAAGCCATGGTGCGAGCAGGGGCCAACCGGCTGGGCACCAGTGCGGGGGTCAAGATTGCGGAGGCTTTAGCGGTTGGAAGATGAGAAAGATGTTTGCTTCTCCCGGTTTTCCTGTTCGTCCCTGTCCAGAATGTCAGGCGGGGCAGTTGCATCGCCAGTATTTGGCCTACTACACCTGGCTGGGGAATGATTTAATTACCGTGCCTGATTTTCCGGCCTGGGTGTGTGATCTATGTGGGCGTCGTGAGTATGACATCAACGCACTCAATCGGCTCTCGTTAATCTTGAGCCCCACCGCAGGGAGCGCACCCAAACGGCGACGGCGAGTCCGTCCCCAAGTGCGTCAACGGGTTAAGAACCCCCGCCCTAGTCAGTCTGAATAGTCACAATTGGTTTAGAAAAGGGCAAATTTCAACGGTCGGCTCTTTGTAAGCCGACCGTTTGCTTTTGGAAGTAATGTGATGGGACTCTTGACACTTAATTCCAAAATTCCACTATAATAAAAGCACGATACTCTTTCCGGAAGGAGGAAGAATTCATGGCAAGCGTTACCTTTGAGCACGTCACCAAGCGCTTTGGTGACTTTGTGGCGGTCAACGATCTAAACTTGCACATCGAAGACCGCGAGTTCCTGGTATTAGTTGGGCCTTCGGGATGTGGGAAGACCACTACGTTGCGCTGCTTGGCAGGTCTGGAGGATGTGAGCGAGGGCATTATTAAAATTGGCGACACCATCGTCAACGATGTGCCCCCCAAAGACCGCGATATTGCGATGGTCTTTCAGTCATATGCGCTCTATCCACACATGACCGTCTTTGATAATATGGCATTTGGTCTTAAGCTGCGCAAAGTGCCCAAGGAAGAGATTAAGCGCCGGGTAGAAGAGGCTGCTCAGATTCTGGGCATTGAAAACCTGCTCAAGCGTAAACCGCGTGAGCTTTCGGGTGGTCAGCGTCAGCGTGTGGCCGTAGGGCGTGCCATTGTGCGCGAGCCGAAAGTCTTCTTGTTCGATGAGCCACTTTCCAACCTGGATGCCAAGTTGCGTGTTCAGACGCGCGCGGAATTGAGTAAGTTACATCAGCGCCTGCAAACCACGTTTGTATATGTGACCCATGATCAGATGGAAGCCATGACCATGGCCACGCGCATCGCGGTCATGAACAAAGGCGTGTTACAGCAACTTGATACCCCACAGAATTTATATGACCGCCCGGCTAACCTGTTTGTGGCCGGTTTCATTGGGTCGCCGTCCATGAATTTCTTCCCCGCACACATCCGGAAAGACGGCAATGATCTCTACGTGGACGCTGATACCTTCAAGGTGAAGATTCCAGAGCAACGTGCTAAACCCTATTACAACTACGCTGGGCGCGAGGTGATCTTTGGTATCCGCCCTGAGGATATTCATAACCCGCAGTTTGCGCCGCCTGGCATCCATGCAGAACCGGTGGAAGCGCGGGTGGATGTCATCGAGTTAATGGGGAATGAAATTTTCCTCTATCTAGTCAATGGACGCCACAGTTTTGTGGCCCGAGTTGATCCGCGCACGCGCTTTACCATGGGTCAGCAGGTACAGGTGGTCTTCAACATGGATAACTTCCATATCTTTGATCCGGCGGTAGATCGCGAGAACCCGGTGGCAGTGCGGTAAGCCCCTTGGTAAGTGCTACAGCGGTGGGCGCGGTTGTTGGAACTGCGCCCACCATTTCTCTTAAGCACTCCTCGAAGCCAATTTCTGCCCGCCCAGGGCAGTGATGAGGGCCAGGGTTAACGTCAGTAGTCCCATGGCTGTGAAGGCATCTTGCCAAAAACGCAAGGGGAAGAGACGTATTAGCGTATCTGAATAATAGAACAACCAGGTATCGCCTTCAAAAAAGAGGCGATGGAAGGCCGTGAAGAGCCAGTTAAAACTAACCACGACCCCAATGAGAATCAGAAGGATTAGCCCCAAGGTGAGCCAGCCGCCGCGAGACAGGGCGCGCCAGAATGCGCTTCCTTGGCGTGTGTGCCAAATCCAAATGCCTACTACCCCGTAGAAAATGATTAAGGCTGTCCAGACGTGCAACATGAGTTGCACTAAATTCTTCACATCCACCATATGGCGTAACTCACGGGTATTATAAAGGGGCTGACCATTGGACAGGGTTTGATCAGCCAAGAACGAAATATCAGCTTGATTGAGAAGATACATGAGCGAGTAATTTGCCCAGTATAGACGCTCTTCGGTGGTGAAGCCGAACGGGTCAGGTGGAAAAGCGGGGAGGTGATAGGCGATTTGAAGGTAAGTCGGCGTAAGCAAGGCACGGATAGCCGTTGTGATCAGCAACAAAGGTAGCAGAATTGTGGTCAAGCCCAA
>NZ_JBWGPQ010000062.1:0-6935 GCF_056331585.1 Thermanaerothrix sp. | reverse complement strand
AATCCCTGTGAAGGTGGGCGCGGAGGGTCTCGAACCCCCGAACCTCACGGATGTGAACCGTGCGCTCTAACCAACTGAGCTACGCGCCCTTGCAACCGCGATTATAGCAAAATACCCCCGGTTTGACAAGCACTTTCAGACCCCCTGTTGGCGCAACGTAGTAAAGTCCCCTTTGTGCAACGTTAAAATGTCCTTTTTGAAGGGACAAACACATGGATGCACTACTGCAAACGAGTAACCGAGAAATCAACCGACTAGACATCATGCAACGGATCAAGGACAAGCTTTTGACGCAAATCGAAGCAGCCCAGTTGCTGGCTCTGAGTGTACGGCAGGTCAAAGGGCTCTACCGGGCGTATAAAGCCGAGGGCGTAGCAGGGCTGATCAGCCGACGGCGGGGTAAGCCCAGTCACCATCGGCTGGATGGAGAAACCCGTCAAAAAGCGCTTAATCTGCTCTTTGACCGCTACGCCGACTTTGGGCCGACCTTAGCCCACGAGAAACTGACCGAGCAGCATCACCTGTGCATCTCACGGGAGAGTGTGCGCCAGCTGATGATTGCCGAAGGCTTGTGGAAGCCGAGACGGGCGAAGAGACCGCCGCTGTATCAGATGCGTGAGCAGCGTTCAATTCAAGCAGGCGATCTACCCAATCCAATCTCAGCGCCTCGCCTATGCCCTGCGCCATGCCCGCATCACCGTCTGCCAGAAACCCGACGGAAACGTTACCATCCTCTACCAAAACCAGCCCCTGGCTTATACCGTCTGCCGGAAACCTGCTCGACAAACCACTATCGTGGATACCAAGACCCTCGACCGCCAAAACCAAACCCCACCACTTCAACGGCAAACCTATTGAGCAGGCCTCTCCCCAGGGGACTGACTAAAATCGCCGTCTGTTGCCCTTTCTGGATCTATATAGGCATGCCAGACTAATCCGCTCATCCCAACCCGATCTGCCTTCCACCTCTTCTCAACCCTTCTGTGGGGACATCTCTACGTTGCAATTCGGGGGACAATTCTATTTTGTATTGACATCGTTCACTTGGGCTGCACTGGCGTCCCCAGTGTTCCCAGCGACTCACTCTCGAACAAGCGGCAGTAGGCACACAAACCGGGTGATGTGGTTGGTTGACCGCACCGAGGGCAGGGGTGTAATTCGAGCAGGTTTTCTTCCTCACGGGGAAGAATTAACTGCCCGGAATCACGCGCCTCCAGAAAACCGAGGTAAAAGCGCAGTTTTGCCCCCGGTTCAACTTCTTCCAACCGATTGAGCAGATCTTTATAAAGCAATTGTTTACTACCCTCAGCAAAGGGACATTCATCTTCAATATAGGCAATACCCCGTACCAGAGAGTAGGCTGCAGTTTCGCGTTCGCTGAAGCGACAGAAAGGTTTGACCTTACGGGCAAATCCCGGCGATTCAGGCAATACAGGGGATTGACGCCGCATTTGCTCCAAATTCCAATGAAAGACGTTTCCAAACAGAAACGCTACTTCGTCATCCAGGTTGTGAGCAGTAGCGAGGACATTAAATCCCAAGTCCAATGCGGCTTGGTTCATATCATGACGCTTAATTAGCCCACATACCGCACAGGGTTTATCGCGTCCACGACGAGTACGCCGGGCGATCTCGGGTACCGTCTCGCCATGAACTTGCGCCACATTGATCACATGAAGTACTAAACCGCGTTGTTCGGCAAACTCGCGTGCCAAGCGCTCTGATTCGGTTGAGTATTGGATCCCCTCATCAATTCCCAAGTGGATATACAGACCCTCCGCATGGTAACCTAACTGCCACAGCACATCCCACAAAGCCAGTGAGTCCTTACCCCCCGAAACAGCCACCAATACTTTCTCTTCGTGGGTAAACATGTGATATTTCTCAATCATGCGCTGAGTCTGTTGAACGAACCACTCGATATAATGTGTCCGACACAACGCCAGCCGGTGCTGACGCATCCGAATGACGGCACGCTCATCACATTTGTGACATTTCATCGAAACATGTACGCTCACCATCCACCTCCAGAGATTGAGGGGACAATCTTGACTACATCGCCATCTCTTAACACATCGTTCTCATTAAGCAACTCGCCGTTGCGCACAACCAAGTGCGACTCGGGAGATAGGTTTAAGTGTTTCAAAGCCTCTTTGACCGTCATTGTCCCTTCAAGTTGATATTCTTGCTTGCGCAAGATTAACACCACCGCCATATTTTGACCTCCTCTATCGGAATTTAGATTTTAACACGTTTTTGTCGCCAGATTTTATTCGGGTTCCTGCACCACCCCACCGGCCAGGTGCGGTTTGCTGAGGTTAACCACCATGCGAATCTCGCCATTGGGTAAGATATGAATATTTCCTTCTCCATCTCGCACTCGAGTAATCCGCAAGGTCATCTCCTCTACCACGCCTTCGTGGTCTCCAACTCGAATTGTATCCCCTAGCTCAAATTGTCCTTCCAGAAGGATAAAGACTCCGTTGATGAGATCACGCACCAGCGTTTGGGTCCCTAGAGAGAGAGCCAACCCCAAAACACCTGCGCCGGTCAAAAGAGGCAAGATATTAATGCCCATCGTGTGCAACACCATAAGCAATGCCAACACAACAATCACTACATTGACAGTGTGTTGTCCAAGTTGAACGAGAGTATGAATACGCCCCTTACGTTGCGGTAATGCCACCCATCGCGTCAATAGCCGTTTCTCAAGGGCATGAAAACCTGAGACGCTCAGCCTCTGAGCAACGATCGCCAAGATGATAATAAATACCGGTTTTGCCAATAATGCCACTACTTGAACCAACGAGAACCCCAACATTTGCTACCTCCGTTTATAAGTCATAGAGACGTAACAAAAAAGGTACTGCCAAACAACTCCCTCACTACCAGTCCCAAGTATATCAAAGTGGATTTCGTTCCAAAGAAAGTTTGATAGATTTTGAGGGTTCTGTCGAAATAGGATAAACACCGTCATATATTCCAGAGAACGAGTATTAAGACGGCTACCAATGAACATACTCTGCGCAAACTGCTCCTTGGCTCAAAATCCCGCAACGAAACGCGTTAACGGGGTTAATTTGATTAGGTCAAGGATGCGCAGGCATCCAAGCACATTGAAGAGAACCACAATTGCCCAACCTGAAGATTAAGATATCCCGCTATGAGTGAAAACCCTAAACTCCAACGCTTACGCGCGCTCAAGGCCCAAGCCCGCCTGGGAGGCGGCATCGAACGTATTGAGGCTCAACATAAAAAAGGACGATTAACTGCCCGCGAGCGCATTGATCTTTTACTTGATCCCGGTTCATTCCGTGAACTCGATACGCTGGCACTTCACCGCTGCCATGACTTTGGCCTCGATCAGCAACGTTACTTGGGCGATGGAGTTGTAACCGGCTGGGGGACGATCGAGGGCCGTCAGGTTTTTATTTTCTCCCAAGATTTCACCGTGCTCGGGGGCAGCCTGGGTGAGATTCATGCACAGAAAATTTGCAAGGTTATGGACTTGGCCATGAAAAACGGTGCTCCCCTGATCGGTATTAACGATTCGGGTGGAGCACGCATTCAAGAAGGGATAGATGCGCTGGCCGGCTATGGGGACGTGTTTTTGCGTAATACCTTGGCTTCAGGGGTCATTCCTCAAATTTCTCTGATCATGGGGCCCTGCGCCGGGGGAGCCGTCTATTCACCGGCTTTGACCGACTTCATCTTTATGGTCCGCGGTTCATCGCAAATGTTCGTCACCGGTCCTGAGGTCGTGAAAGCAGTCACCCACGAAGAGGTCACCTTTGAACAACTGGGAGGGGCGGATGTTCACGCCCAACTCTCAGGTGTTGCGCACCGCGTTGCCGAGAGCGAAGCCGAAGCCTTATCGCTCACCCGTCAACTGCTTGGTTACCTGCCTTCCAACAACATGAGTGACCCGCCTTTTGTTGCGTCTTCGGATGATCCTGCACGCACGGAAGAAGCCCTCGATAACCTGGTTCCGGATGACCCTTCGCGCGCCTATGATATCAAAGCCGTTTTAAACTTCATCGTGGATGATGGGCAATTTTTTGAATTACAAGAATCTTTTGCTCCCAATATTGTCATCGGATTTGCTCGCCTTGGAGGTTACAGTGTAGGTATCATTGCCAACCAACCCGCTGTATTGGCTGGGGTGCTCGATATCCATGCTGCCGAAAAGGCTGCCCGCTTTGTCCGCTTCTGCGATGCTTTCAACATTCCATTAGTGACCTTTGTGGATGTGCCCGGCTTTATGCCCGGCACAGCCCAGGAACATGGTGGTGTAATTCGCGCCGGGGCAAAACTCCTCCATGCCTATTGTGAAGCCACCGTGCCTAAACTTACCGTGATCACACGCAAGGCTTATGGTGGGGCTTATATCGTGATGAGCAGCAAGCACTTGCGGTCGGACCTTAACCTGGCCTGGCCTTCCGCCGAAATCGCCGTCATGGGCCCCGAAGGTGCTATGAACATTATCTTCCGAAAGGAACTAGAAGCCTCTACAAACCCCACTCAACGCAAGGCAGAACTGGTACAAGAATATCGCGAAAAATTTGCCAATCCCTACGTAGCGGCAGCACGAGGGTACATTGATGATGTCATCGAACCCCACGAAACTCGCCCACGCCTGATCGAAGGCTTACAAATGTTGATCAACAAACGCGATACCAATCCATTTAAGAAACATGGCAACATCCCTTTGTAACTAACCTTAAGGAGACCAAAGGAGGCCCAATGTTTAAGAAAATTTTGATTGCTAACCGCGGCGAAATCGCCGTTCGTATTGCCCGTGCCTGCCGAGAATTAGGCATTCAAAGCGTAGCGGTTTACTCAGATGCTGATCGCCAGGCTCTCCACGTGCGTTATGCCGATGAGGCTTATTACCTTGGTCCATCACCGGCACGCGAATCCTATCTCTGCGCAGATAAGATTTTAGCCCTTGCCCGCAAATGTGGCGCTGATGCTATTCATCCCGGTTACGGTTTCCTGGCCGAGCGAGCTGATTTTGCTCAGGCTTGCCAGGATGCAGGAGTCGTCTTTATTGGGCCCAAACCCTCGGCTATTGCCGCAATGGGCGATAAAGCCGTGGCTCGCGCGACTGTGGCCGCCGCCGGCGTTCCGGTCGTGCCCGGTACCGAGGGAGAAGGGAACCTCAGCGATGAGGAACTATTAGCCATCGCCCCCCAAATAGGCTTCCCCCTGCTTATCAAAGCCACCGCTGGTGGTGGGGGCAAGGGCATGCGCGAGGTGCGCTCCCTAGAAGAAATGCCGGATTTACTCAAATCCGCGCGGCGTGAAGCTGAAGCTGCGTTTGGCGACGGAAATATTTACCTTGAAAAACTCATCCCTGGCGCACGACATATTGAATTTCAAATTCTGGCAGACCAATTCGGGAACATCGTTCATCTGGGTGAACGCGAATGCTCCATCCAACGTCGCCATCAGAAGTTGGTGGAAGAATCCCCCTCACCCTTGCTCGTCGAGAACCCCGACCTACGCGCCCAGATGGGCGAGGTAGCCGTTCGTGCAGCCCAAGCCGTGGGATACGTCAATGCTGGAACCATCGAGTTTCTGGTTGATCAAGATCGCAATTTTTACTTTCTAGAAATGAATACGCGTTTACAGGTAGAACATCCGGTTACTGAAATGGTGACCGGCATTGATCTGGTCAAGGAACAGATACTGATTGCTATGGGGCGCCCGTTACGTTTTAGTCAGGAAGACATCCAAATCCACGGAGCGGCTATTGAGTGTCGTATTAACGCCGAAGACCCCGCCCATAACTTTATCCCTATGATAGGACAGATTCGCCATTTATTTACCCCGGCTGGGCCTGGCGTCCGTCTGGATAGCGGAATTTATGCTGGCTATGAGATTACGCCTTATTACGATCCCCTGATCGCCAAATTGATTACTTGGGGGGAATCCCGCGTCGAAGCTATTCAGCGCATGCGGCGGGCGCTCGAAGAATTGCGTATCGTCGGAGTGCAGACCAACATCCCCTTCCACCTGGCGTTATTGAATAACCCCCGTTTCATCGCCGGCCAGTGTGATACTTCCTTTGTAGACAACCATCTAGTCACACTCCAAAACAGCGATGAAAAAACTGCCGTCCTGCTAGCCGCCATTACAGCAGCACTGGTGACTCACCGCCAACGTCCACAGACAGTTGCCCCATCCTATCATTCGGCACGCCCGATCAGCGCTTGGAAATGGGTAGGGCGATGGGAATACGCCTTGCGATAGCTCGATTGGACCATCAAGGGGTAAAATGACCGGCTACGTGGTGCGCATCGGTAATCAAGAGTATCACATCGAGATCCTAGATGATCATCATGTTCGCCTTAATGGTGAAATCATTGAGGTGGATGTGGCGGCCCTTACCGATTCCCCTCTACTCTCACTCATCGTGAACGGTAAATCCTACGAGGTGCTGGCTTCCCCCCAAGGTGAAGAGTGGGAGATCCACCTTAAGGGACGTACCTACCTCGCTCAAGTTGAGGACAAGACGGCCTATACTTTGCGTAAAGCCAATCCCACCAACTCAACCGAGCGCTCGGAGTATGTCCTTCAAGCCCCCATGCCTGGCTTGATCGTGGCCATTCCGGTCAACCAAGATCAAACGGTCGAAGCTAACGACGTTCTGATTGTTCTAGAGTCGATGAAAATGCAAAATGAATTACGCGCCCCTCGCGCCAGCCAAGTCGTTGAAATCTACGTTAAACCCGGGGAACGCGTGCTTCAGAAACAAAATTTGCTCCGGCTGCGCCCGATTTGAGTTGCCTTTATTTCTCCTGGTTCATGAGGCATGACCTTGGGGTTACTAACAAAAATTGAACAAGGTCGCTTTTTCCATCCCCTTTAAGTTCAAAGTGGGCCCGGCAGGATTCGAACCTGCGACCAAGCGGTTATGAGCCGCCCGCTCT
>NZ_JBWGPQ010000061.1:0-7891 GCF_056331585.1 Thermanaerothrix sp. | reverse complement strand
GGTGGTCATCATCTCCAACCCAAAGGCGGCCTCTGCCCGCTGGCGTGCCCCTCTTGAGAACGCCGCCCAATAGGCTAAGATTTCCCGACTGGCCGTTACCAAGGGCTCAACTCGAGGGGGCTGCAAACGCCAAGGATCAGCACCGTACGGTACAACGCGTCCTGCCGAAGGGACGATGATCTCAGCCAGCGCCCCGGTATCGAATCCCACCACCGGCAAACCGCATGCCAGTGCCTCGATCACCGCATTCGGGCAAGCGGGATGTAACTCGGCAGAAAAGAGCAAATGGGCCGAACGATCAAGGTAAGCAATCCGTTGAGCCGAGACAACCCCCGTCCATGTGAGGCTCACGTCCTGCGCCATAGAGGTAACCTGTGCCCGCTCCGCCTCGGGCACGTCGCCGGCAATCCACAACTCCACCGGGCGTGTTTCCTGCGCTTGCAAGGCGCGCACAAAGTGAACTGCGTTTTCCAAGCCCAGCGCACTGCCTCCGCGCAAGTGGCCTTCTACTACCATTACCCGCCAACGGTCGGCGGGGCGTTCATGCATACCATAAGGTGCAAACGTAGCCAAATCCACACCGTTATAAATGACGCGCTGCCAGCGCTCCCCACCCCCATAAACCCGTTGCCACCAGGCGCGGGCAAACTGGCTTTGATAGATTACACCATCGGCGAAAAAGTGACGGATAAACGCCAGGTTGAGGTTTGCATACTCAGCGCGCAGGGCATGGCGCAACCCCATGAACCGCCGCCGATGTAACCAATTCATACCATCCAAGCGCTGAAGAATGCGGATGCCGCGGTGCCGCGCCCGCCATAACACATCCAAGTGACGCGTGCCGCCAATCAAAAGGATAACCTGACAATCCGGATCCTCAGGATTATGGTGAACCTCGACCCCCCGCGCCCGCAAGCCGGCCATCAAGCGGCGCTGAAACGAGGTCGGACCGCCCAGACTCTCCAATTTCGGCCAAAGGCATACGTTCTTAATGGTCTTTGCTATCATCGGTCATGCTTAATCCAGGTTCTCGGAAAGCCAACAGGGCACGAACAATCCGTTCCGCCGCATGCCCATCACCAAACGGGTTGGCCGCGTGCGCCATTGCGGTATAGGCCCGTTCATCCTCTAAAAGGCGCGCCGTCTCACGCACGATGACCTCTGTATCTGTGCCCACCAGTTTCAGGATCCCTGCTTCCACCCCCTCAGGGCGTTCGGTGACGGCGCGTAACACCAGTGTTGGGATGCCCAGACTACTGGCCTCTTCTTGGATGCCTCCCGAATCAGTAAGCACTAGCGTCGCCTGACGCATAAGATGCACCATCGGCAAGTAGTCTAGTGGCGGGATTAGTGTGATATTGGGTACCCCTGCTAAACGCTCATACACCGGACCTTGCACATTGGGGTTGAGATGAACCGGATAAATAAGGTGAACCGAGTCGGCATAAGACTCGGCAACCTGGCGCAGAGCCTTACAGATGTTTTCAAGCGGACGGCCAAAGCTCTCGCGCCGATGGGCGGTTACCAGGATAAGCCGTTTTCCCCCGGCACCGATCCCCAAGCGATCCAACAGGGTGCGAACTTCAACCGGCATAGGTTGGCGCATAATCTGGTTCAACGCATCAATGACCGGATTGCCGGTCACCACAATACGCCAATCCGGCACACCCTCGGCTAGAAGGTTGCGCCGGCTGTGCTCGGTAGGGGCGAAATGGAGATCCGCCACTACACCGGCGATACGGCGATTGATTTCTTCGGGGAAGGGCTGCCATTTATCGCCAGTGCGCAAACCGGCTTCAACATGTCCCACGCGAATCCGGCGGTAATAACACAACAGCGCCGTTGTCATCACCGTTGTGGTATCGCCTTGGATCAATACCCAATCCGGGCGTAACGAATCCAATACCGGATCCAAGTGGGTCAGGATATCCGCCGTCAATTGGGCCAGAGTCTGATTAGGGCGCATCAGGTTCAAGTCAATATCCGGCTGAATGTTGAATACCGCCAACACCTGATCCAGCATTTGACGATGCTGGGCCGTAACCACAACCCGCGATTCAATATCAGGGTGCGCCGCCAGGGCTTGAACAACCGGCGCCATCTTGACCGCCTCAGGTCGGGTGCCAAAAATAGAAACCACACGCAGTTGCTTAGACATCCCCACGCCCAACCCCCAAACGCCACACCTGAAAGCCGGCCTTTTGCCACCGAGTCTGATCCCAGCCGTTCACCGCATCAAACACCAGACGCGCTGACGTCTGTGTCCGCACTTCCTCCGGGTTCAACTCACGCAGACGAGTATGACCTACCAACAAGAGCAGGATTTCGGCATCCTGTAGGGCATCAGCGAGCGCGGTCACCGTGGGGACAGCGGGAATTTGGGCTTCGGGCTTGAAAGGCTCAAAGGCCCGCACTTGGGCCCCGGCCTGCACCAGGCGCAGTGCAACTTCGATGGCAGGGCTCTCACGCAAGTCGTCCACATCTGGCTTGTAGGCCAGCCCCAATACCGCCACCCGGCGTCCTTCAAGACGCCCCAAGGTACGTTCCATCCACTCAATGACAAAATCGGGTTGTGAGTCGTTGACTTCCCGCGCGGCGCGAATCAGGCGCGTGAGATCGGGGGCAACCTCAACCAAAAACCAGGGATCAACGCTGATACAATGCCCGCCCACCCCTGGCCCAGGGCGCAGGATGTTAACCCGAGGGTGACGATTAGCCAGAGCAATGGCCTCCCATACATCAATTCCCAACCGATCTGCCAGCCGGGCAAATTCATTCGCTAAGGCGATATTGACATCGCGGAAGGTGTTTTCCATCAACTTGACCATTTCCGCGGTTGTACAATCGGTTAACACGATGTCACCGCGCACAAAGGTAGCATAGAGATCGCGCGCCGCTTCCGCCGAAGCCCGATCTATCCCGCCGACCACGCGCGCGTTTTCAATCAGTTCCCTTAAAATTTGCCCTGGTAAGACTCGTTCGGGTGAATAAACGAGATGAAAATCACGCCCGGCGTTTAGCCCTGAACGTTCCAGAATGGGCGCCACTACTTGGCGAGTGGTCAAGGGAGGTGAGGTGGACTCCAGGATCACCAAATTCCCGCGTTGTAAGTAGGGCACAATAGCCTCACTGGCCGCACGCACAAAACGTAAATCGGCGCGCTTATCCTCTAGAAACGGCGTTTGAACGGCAATGATGAAGGCATCCGCTGGTTCCGGGTTATCCTGCACCACCAGATTGCCCGAACGCAAAGCCGCCTGCACCAATGTGCGCAATCCCGGCTCATAGAGATGAAGTTTGCCATTCTGTAACCCCTGGACAATCTGAGGGTTAACATCTACCCCAACAACCTGAAGCCCATGGGTTGCTAGGGTGCTGGCCGTGGGCAGGCCGATGTATCCTAAACCCAACACACATACTTTTTTGAACTTCACGCCATTTTCCTCATCACAAAAGTTGCCGAGCCAGCCTTGAATTATCCCATAACCCCCAGGGGTTGCCAAGATAAGTAAAGAAGTTTTTAGCAGGACGGTGCTTGCCCAGCCTTTTCAGCCGTGATAGACTTAAACATATGCCCGCGGATGCAAAGAAAGTTCTTGTTTTTAGCCCCCAACTCGAATTTTCCGAGTATCTTCGCCTCAGCCTAGAGGAAACCGGTCTTTATCAGGTGGCCCTTTGTGATTCTGCCTCAGAACTCGCCGCTCTTATTGCTCAACCCGTCTTCGATATCCTCATCGTGGATTTTCCAGGCGGCGACACCAGCCTAGGGGAAACGCTGGAACAGTTTAACCGGAACTTTCCTGATGTCCCTCTCCTGCTCTTTCCTCCTGAGAACAACCCCCATCACCTAGAAATCAATGCCATTTCTGCCTGGGCTTACCTCTCTAAACCCTTCTACCTACCCGACCTGTTATTGGTCATGGAAACCCTTTCTAGAGGCGAGAAAATTCTTTCCATCTCTCCTCAGATGCCTAAGGTATTAGAAACACTTCAACAACAATTGCAGTCCTTTGTGGATCAGGCAGATGCCCTCGCTGCCTGGATACTCAGTGCTGGACGTCCACTTACCGAAGCAACACATCTCGAAAGCGCTCTAAGTCAAGATGTGCTAGCATGGGTAGAACAACGGTGGCAGCGTTTGTTGAACAACGGCGAATGGTTGCACTATATGAAGTCCACAAGTCCAGGGGGTGCGGTTCTGCTTTATGCTACCCCCATAACTTCCCAAACGTTGCTACTAGTGGCTTATCCCACGACACTGCCCTTAGTACAAGCCCGTGCCAAAGGATGTTCATTCGCCACCACCCTCAAAGCCTCCCCCTGGTTGACGTCTGAACTGGTGTTAGCCGAAGTCCAGACTCCTTCCCCGGAGATTCTGCCTTTTGAGGACATGACCTCGCCCCATGATCTTCATGCTTTGGATGACGACGCACTGGTCAACATCCTGGATGAGGAAGCATGGTCTACTTCCGAAGCGGAGGAAGAGGAATCCCCGCCTCCGGATTTAAGCCTGCTTGAACAATGGCTACGTGAAGCCCCTCCCCCTAATCCCTCTCACGCCGCGCCAGAAGAATGGACGAATATTCAGCCCGATTGGCTGCCCGAAACAACCGTTGTTCCTGAAACCTCTCTTTCCACCACCGCTTCTTTCAACATCGACTCTAAAGCCGAAGCAAACTTGGAGTTCGAGGCGGGTGAAGTGGAATTTGAAACCACCAAAGAAGACCACACAGGTAACTTCGAACCCCCTGCGGATTTCCTTGAAGCCTTGGCAGCAGTAACCGAATCCCAGTCCTCCGCTCCACCCGATACTATTCCGCCTCCCATAGGTAATGAAACCGAAACCTCGCCCTTAGCGTTCACGGTTGAAGATACCCAACCTCTTTCATTGCCCTCCTCTGTTCCATCTCTTGAGGCAAAGGATCTCCTATTGACTTACACGGCGGTACTTGTTACCTCATCCCCAAACGCCCTCCAAAATCCGCGCGCAACGACCGAATTAACCCGCTGGATGCCGCGCTGGTGCCAACGCCTAGGCTGGGCACTCAAACGGTTGGTCATAACTCCCAACTACCTACTTTGGACGGTTACGGTTCCTTCGTCAATACCACCTCGCCATATGGTTGAGGTTGTTCGCCACCATAGCGCCTGGCGGCTTTTCCACCGCGTTGGTGAACCCATGGCCGAACAAGGACCTGAGTCGTTCTGGGCGCCAACGCATCTGGCGCTAGCCGGAGAATCGCCGCCTTCAAATGGCGAAATTGATGCCCTTATCTCTCTCAATCGCTCTAACCGCAAGGGATAAAGTCCTATGCCCCCCACATTATATTTGATTGATGGTCATGCTTTGGCCTACCGCACCTACTTTGCCATCCTAAAAGGCGGTCAGCACCTGATGACCACCAAAGGCGAAATTACCACCGGCATTTACGGTTTTTGCAGTGTTTTGTTGCGCCTGCTGGATCAGGAACAACCTGAATTTCTGGCTGTAGCTTTTGATACCGGCCGGACTTTTCGCAATGATCTATTTGCTGATTACAAGGCTACCCGTGCCAAAATGCCGGACGAACTGCGTCCCCAGATTGACCGCTTGCACGAAATGGTCGAGGCATTTGGTTTGCCCATCCTGGAGAAAGAAGGCTATGAGGCAGATGACGTCCTCGGAAGCGTAACCCAGCAAGCGGTTGCCAGCGGCCTGGGGGTCAAGATCATTACCGGCGACCGTGACCTGCTTCAACTGGTCAATGACCGGGTGATCGTCAACCTGGCCGGTAACAAACTCTCTGAAGCCAAGGATTATGGCCCTCAAGATGTCGTCGCTTTGCTGGGCATTTACCCCTGGCAAATTGTGGACTACAAAGCCCTGGTGGGAGATACCTCAGATAATATCCCCGGTGTACACGGCATCGGTGAGAAAACAGCCGTTGAATTACTAAAACAATTTCCCACGTTGGACGATATCTATGCGAATCTCGATAAACTGCCCCCCCGCATTCGGACGCTCTTGGAGAAAGGACACGAAGCGGCTTACCTCAGTCGCGATCTGGCACGTATCCGCACGGATGTCCCCGTCACCCTGGATTTAGAGCGTGCCCGTACCCGCAATTTAAACTTTGCCGCCGTGGAGCAGTTCTTCCAAGAATTAGAATTCCGCAGCCTTATCCCGAGGCTCAAAGCCTTGCAACAGAAAACGCCGCCGGCCAGTACACAACTCTCGCTCTTTGGCCTGCCCCTTACCCAGATCGGCACCCCCGCTGCACCTGAAACGCGTTATCACATCGTAGATTCCCCAACCGCTCTCGATGCCCTTTGCGAACGCCTAGAACAAGCCACAGACATCGCCTTTGACACCGAGACCACACATTTAGACCCCCTGCGTGCCGAGTTGGTGGGGGTTTCATTGGCCGTAGAGCCTGGTGAAGGCTACTATATTCCTCTTGGTCACGTTGATGGTGAACCTCAATTGCCTTGGGAACTCGTGCGTGAACGCCTTCGCCCCTATCTTGAACATCCACACAAAACCAAAGTAGGGCACAACATGAAATACGATGTACTAGTGCTGGCCGAGCATGGCCTGTGGGTCTCCCCGCTCAGTTTCGATACCATGATTGCCGCGTGGCTGCTCAATCCCGAAGGATATAACTTCAACCTTAAAGGGTTGGCCG
Organism: Thermanaerothrix sp.; assembly: GCF_056331585.1. NCBI lineage: Bacteria > Bacillati > Chloroflexota > Anaerolineae > Anaerolineales > Anaerolineaceae > Thermanaerothrix > Thermanaerothrix sp. The sequence continues at coordinate 1,226 of NZ_JBWGPQ010000061.1, read as the reverse complement.
AAGCCTATCTGGGAATTCAAATGACCCACATCGAAGAATTGATCGGCAAAGGTAAGAAGCAACGTTCTATGGCTGAAGTCCCCGTGGATATGGTTGCCCCCTACGCCGCCGCCGATGCCGAAATATGCCTGCGCTTAAAACCATTGCTCGAATCACGCCTGAAAGAGGTCAATGCCTTGCGCCTGTTTGAAGATATCGAAATGCCATTGGTACCGATATTAGCGCGTATGGAACAGGCTGGCATTGCGCTGGATGTGCCCTTCCTGCGCCAGATGTCGCGGGAATTGCAACAGCGAATGGCTGAAATTGAAAGTCAGATTTTTGATATTGTTGGTTATCCCTTCAATCTTAATTCCACCCAGCAACTTTCACGGGCACTCTTTGAAACCCTCCGCTTGGAGCCACCGGACCGGCGCAAACGCACCAGTAGCGGGCACTACTCTACCTCGGCCGAAGTGCTTGAAGAGATGCGCTCGACCCACCCGATCATTGAAATGATCCTAGAGTACCGCGAGCTAGCCAAACTCAAATCCACCTACGTAGATGCGCTGCCCGAGCAGGTCAACCCCAAGACCGGTCGTGTGCACACGTCTTTCAACCAAACTGGCTCAGTTACCGGACGCCTGGCTTCGTCGGATCCCAATCTGCAGAACATCCCAGCGCGCACCGAAACCGGGCGGATGGTGCGGCGGGCTTTTATTGCCGCGCCCGGCAAGGTGCTCATTTCGGTGGATTATTCCCAAATTGAACTGCGCATCGTTGCCCACATCTCCGGCGATGAAGCCATGATCAACGCCTTTCTGGCTGGACAGGATATTCATGCCGCCACTGCTGCCGCCATTTACGGCGTCCCCTTAGACCAGGTGACCAAAGAACAACGTCGTCATGCTAAAGCAATCAACTTTGGCTTGATTTACGGTATGAGCCCCTATGGGCTGACCCGCACCACCGACCTCACCCTGGCCGAAGCCGAAAATTTTGTCCAGGCCTACTTCCGACAATTTCCCCGCGTCAAGGACTATATTGAGAACACGCGGGCGCTGGCGGCCCGTCAGGGTTATGTTGAAACGCTCTTAGGGCGTCGGCGCTACTTTCCCAATCTTAAAAATCCCCCTAACCCTGCCGTCCGTCAGCGTGAAGAACGCGAAGCCATTAATGCCCCAATCCAGGGCACAGCCGCCGATATCATGAAAATTGCCATGGTGCGCCTGCCATCGGCCTTGGAA
>NZ_JBWGPQ010000060.1:0-8094 GCF_056331585.1 Thermanaerothrix sp. | reverse complement strand
GGAATCGCGCTAATCTAGAATTTCCTAATTTTAGATATTGTGCCAAATTTCACTCCCTAGCGATTTGACAGATGATATCAGCGGGGGTATAATCCCCCTTCGCTGATTGAGATTGGAAACGGGAGTGTGATCTAATGGAAAATATGGTTATTGCGGAGGCGAACCACATCGAAATCAAACCTAAAATGAAATTTACCGGTAAGGTGATCAAGTTAAACCTCGCTGGTGCTGTTATAGACTTAGGTGTGGCCAAAGGGGTCTTACATATCTCACAGATTCCCTCTCCCACACCTGGTCAACCCATAAAGCACATCCGCGAAGTGCTTGAAGAGGGGCAAACCGTGGAAGTTTGGGTGCGGCGGGTTAAGGGGGATCGTATTGAACTTACCCTCAAAAAACCCCTTGACCTTGAATGGAAAGACATCAAACCCGAGATGGTGGTTAAGGGCAAAGTGGTTCGCATTGAGCCCTTTGGCGCATTTGTAGATATCGGTGCCGAGCGTCCGGGGCTAATTCACATTAGCGAACTCTCCCACGGCTACGTCAAAACCCCCACCGAAGTTGTTCAAGAGGGGGATGAGGTCGAGGTCAAAATCATTGAAGTGATTCGTAAAAAGAAACAAATAAAATTAAGTCTGAAGGCCCTTCAACCCGAGCCAACCCAAGAACCGCGCCCCCAGCCAGTCGAAGAGAAGAAACACACTCCTGTAGAAAAGAAAGAGCCACAAACTCACGAACCAGTGGCTAGCAAAGAGAAATCGCGCGATAAAGGACGCGAAAAACGGCGCAAGCGTGCGCGAGGAAGCGCCGATGAAAACGCCTTCAATCTGGATGAACTGATTAGCACGGTAGAGGAATCACAACCCACCGAGGCTGAGCCCACCGTAATGGAATTGGCGTTACGCGAGGCCATGGAGCGCGCCAAACAACGAAAAGAAGCCGCTAAGGCCAAAAAGGCTAAAACCTTGTCTGCTGAACAAGAGGCTATCCTCAGCCGTACGCTTGAACATCGCTCCAACATCAGCCAATCCTAAGTTTAGATATGCTAAAAAAGGGCGGGATTTGTCCCGCCTTTTTTTGCTTAATTCACAAAAATTCGCGCCTTAAAAAACCAGCCATCTCTTTTTATTGTGGTAAACTTAGCACCAATGAATGTACTTGACCACTATAACAGGAAACTCTGGTGTTATTCTCGCAATAATCAAGCCAGAGAGCACTTCCCAAACCCAATCGAGGGAGGAGTCGGATCAACGACCCTCCCTCTCCACTTAACTTACCACATCTGGTGATTTATTCGGGAGGATGAAATCCGTGCCAACAAAATATATCTTTTTCACCGGAGGCGTCGTCTCTTCTGTTGGTAAAGGGGTAACCGCAGCAGCCATTGGGCGCACTTTGAAAGAGCGGGGATTTGCTGTGACTGCCCAAAAGTTAGACCCATACCTTAATGTGGATCCGGGCACCATGAGCCCGTATCAACATGGTGAGGTCTATGTTTTGGACGATGGCGCAGAAACCGATCTCGACCTTGGACATTACGAACGCTTTATGGACGTGCGCCTCAACCGTGTCTGCAATACCACCACCGGACAAATTTACGCTGAAATCATCAGCAAGGAACGTCGGGGTGACTTCCTCGGCGGTACGATTCAAGTGATCCCTCATATTACTAACGAAATTAAACGACGCATTACGCTAGTTGCCAAAACTACCAATGCAGAAATCGTATTGGTTGAAGTAGGTGGCACGGTCGGCGATATTGAGAGCCAACCCTTTTTAGAATCTCTGCGCCAATTAAGACGAGAGTTGGGACGCGAAAATACCATGTATATTCACGTGACATGGCTCCCATACATTGGCGCCACGGGTGAACTTAAGACCAAACCTACTCAGCACTCCGTGAGCGAGCTACGCTCCATCGGGATCAATCCCGATATGATCATTGCTCGTTCTGACTATCCGGTTGATCGCAGTCTTTTAGACAAGATCTCATTATATTGTGACGTTGATCGCCGGGCCGTGGTGCCGATGACCACCACTCCTGTGCTTTACGAGGTGCCACTACTGCTGGAAGAAGCCGGGGTCGCCGACTTTATCCTCGAACGCCTGGGCTTAGAAGCACGCCGCCAACCCGATTGGGATTTGTGGCGACGCCTTGTGGCTCAGGTACGCCGCGAAAAACCAAAGGTCAAAATTGCTCTAGTGGGAAAATATGTGGAACTACATGATGCCTATATGAGCGTCCGAGAAGCCTTAAAACATGCCGCTCTTCACCTCGGCGTCGAGGTAGAAATTTTATGGATCCATGCCACTGATCTTGAACGGGGACGTTCCTTGGAAATTTTCGAAGAGGCTCATGGTATCCTGGTGCCTGGCGGGTTTGGGTCTCGCGGAATTGAAGGTAAAATCTTGGCCGCCCGTTATGCCCGTACCCACAAGGTACCCTACCTTGGCCTCTGCTTAGGCATGCAATTGATGGTCGTTGAATTCGCCCGTTATGTCTTTAATGATGAACGCGCCAATTCAACCGAGTTTGATCGAACCACACCTTACCCCGTGATTGATTTACTCCCCGAACAGCAACAAATCACTGAAATGGGCGGCACCATGCGGCTGGGGCTTTATCCTTGTCAACTAAAGCCAGGTACCAAAGCCGCCCAAGCCTACCAAGAAGCGCTGGTCCAGGAGCGCCATCGCCATCGCTTTGAATTCAACAACGCCTACCGTGAGATATTTGAGAACGCCGGAATGGTTTTTTCTGGACTTTCTCCTGATGGCCGCCTAGTAGAAATTGCTGAACTGGCTGATCATCCATTTATGCTTGGGACTCAATTTCATCCCGAATTCCTATCCCGTCCCACCCGTCCACACCCTCTTTTCAAGGCATTCATTGAGGCTGCCTGCGAATACGCCGGGGTAACCGTACAACCCTTTGAAATGGAAGCCATCTAATGAATTGTGACAAATATCACAACATGATCTAAAATATTTGGGTTATACTAACTTAGACCAATGAAAAGCAAGTTTGTTTTCAATTCTTACTCTGAGGAGGACTCTATGGACACGACAATTGAATCCATTACCGCATTAGAAATCCTTGATTCACGTGGCAATCCCACTGTTGAAGTCGAAGTTGTACTAGCCGATGGTAGTTGGGGACGCGCTGCCGTCCCATCAGGCGCCTCAACCGGTGTCCACGAAGCCCTTGAACTCCGCGACGGTGATAAAGCGCGCTACTTGGGCAAGGGCGTGCGCAAAGCTGTAGATAACGTCAATAATGAGATTGCGGAAGCCCTGGTAGGTTGGGACGCCGTAGAGCAAAAGGCAATTGATCAACTACTCATCGAACTGGATGGCACCCCAAACAAGTCTAAACTAGGCGCCAATGCAACCTTAGGTGTAAGTTTGGCAGTGGCAAAAGCCGCCGCCAATGCTCTGGGCTTACCCTTGTACCGTTATATCGGTGGCGTGTACGCCCACGTGTTGCCCGTTCCTCTGATGAACATCCTCAACGGTGGTGTTCATACCGGATGGCAATCCACCGATGCCCAAGAATTCATGATCGCCCCGTTGGGTGCTCCTACCTTTTCCGAAGCATTGCGTTGGGGTGCCGAGGTCTATCACGCGCTGAAAAGCGTCTTGAAAGCAAAAGGGTATGCAACACTCGTCGGTGACGAAGGCGGGTATGCCCCTGCGCTTAAGGCTAATGCAGAAGCGGTTGAGGTAATTTTGGAGGCCATCGAGAAAGCAGGCTATAAACCCGGTGAGCAAATCGCCATCGCGCTCGATCCTGCCGCCTCGGAACTCTACGACCCTGAGACCAAACGTTACAACATGCGTCGTGAAGGCAAGCAGATGACGAGCGAAGAACTGATTGCCTTCTGGAAGTCCTGGATTAATCAATATCCCATTGTCTCCCTCGAAGATGGGCTGGCCGAAGATGACTGGGAGGGCTGGAAGATGCTCACTGCCGAACTCGGTCACCGCATCCAACTCGTAGGTGATGACCTGCTGGTGACCAATCCCGAACGCGTACGCCGAGCGATTCAAGAGAAAGCCTGTAACGCCCTCCTGGTCAAACTCAATCAGATCGGCACCCTGACTGAAACGATCGAGGCAGTCGAACTTTGTCATCGAGCAGGTTGGCGTGCTGTCACCTCGCACCGTTCAGGTGAAACTGAGGATACCACCATTGCCGACCTGGTCGTGGCCTTAAACATGGGGCAAATTAAAACCGGCGCTCCTGCGCGCACCGACCGCGTCGCCAAGTACAACCAGTTACTGCGCATCGAGGCCGAACTCGGCGATACGGGTGTTTACGCCGGTTGGAATGCCCTCAAGCGCGCCTAAATAATTGGGATGGTTTCATGTAAAGAACGCCGCTCTTGACACAAGAGCGGCGTTTATCACCTTGGGTCTTGCAGTTAAGTGATATCTAGGAAACCCGAATAATTTGAGTGATAGGCTTCCAACATCTTAGCCGCTACCACATCCGGCTCGACTGCGTTCGGTGGCATTTTGAACGGTACTTTCTGCCACAAGGGAGTGTTAACCGCCATCGGTCTTACTACCACTACCGGCCGCTTAAGTTCTTTACGCGCAACCTCCGCTAGTGCCTCCAATCCCGCTTTAGCCGCGGCATAAGCCGAAAGTCCTGGTAACCGTATTCGTTCATTTATTGCACCTAAAAAATAAACCGGAGCCTCAGGACGAAGTAACGAACTACTATAATGTAAGGCTAAATAAACACCCGTAAGGTTTGCGTTAAGGATCTGCTGCCATCGTTCCAAACTCATTTGGATCAATGGCGCGACCATAATGTCACCAGCAGCATAGATCCACCAATCAACCTGCAAACCCTCCTGCGACATTTGGGTTGTAATAGACTGCAATGAAGTTGGAAAATTGAAATCCACTTCATAGACATGCGAAGTAAGCTGCACGAGACCTTTCGTTCTGCGAGCGACAGCCACCACCTGCCAACCATTAGCGCTCAATAGGCTAACTAAAGCCAATCCTATGCCACCGCTCGCGCCCCAAACTAAAGCTGTTTTTGTCATCGCCCAACCTCACCAGGAATCCAACACCGCCAAGATTTGAGCATTCGAGGGAATATCCGCCATATGTTGAGCATAATGGGCAAACCGAATTTTACCCTCTTCATCAACTACAAAAACCGCTGGCATACGTCCTAACTTTAGAATATTAACTTCCTGTTGGTAAAGATCGCTCACTTTGGAGCCAATATCCGCCAATCCAATAAACGGCATGTTTTGTTCTTCCCAGAAGCGCTTAAAGGCCCGTGGTCCATCGGGGCCAATAATGAGTACAGCCACATTACGTTTTGCAAATGATTCTTCATCCTGACGCAACTGCGCCATATGCCTGAGGCAGTAGGGTCACATAAAACCACGATTGAAGACAAGGACCACCCGCCGGCCTCGAAAGTCCGATAACTTTACCTGATGACCCTGAGTATCCCTTAATTCAAAATCTGGGGCTTCATCCCCAACCCTCAATTGTTTACCCATGCCTTCACCTCTTTGTCTTTGGTATTTCTTTCCTCGCTTATCACAAAGGGTAGAACCGCGTGCAAGAACTCCGTCGGGCATTCCTCTTGCGGGACGTGCCCGCAATCAGGAATAACTACCAAGCGCGCATTTGGTAGCTCCTGAGCTAAACGAATGCTTTCTTCAGTGGGAACAATGCGATCATCATCACCGGTAATGACCAAAATAGGGTGACTAACCTCACTGAGATGTTTAGCCAGGTCAGAAGCTTGACTGGCTTTGGTTAATTCCCACAACGCGCGATCCCAATTTTTAGTTTGGAGTGGCTTACGATAGCCTGCAATGATCTCATCCGTGATTTTACTTGGATCATGCCAGGCCAAACGCAGGAAGGCTAATCCCTGTTCCCCAGCCAGTGAACGAACGAACCAGGGCCCAAGGCGATTCATTTGAGGGGTATCCAAAAGTGGACGGATCCAAGCCGGTGCGCCACCACCTCGATAGATAGCTGCATCTACTAAAACCAAACCCTCAACCCTTTGGGGGTATTTTAGTGCTGTGTAGAATGCAACTGTTCCGCCAGCCGAATTACCGATCAAAAAAGCGCGCGGGATATCCAGAGCATCCATAAGCCCAATCACCAAATCGGCTTGGAAATCTAAGGTATAAGGATTTTTGCCCTCCCATGTCTGCGGAAGAGGGCGTTCCGTCAAGCCAAAGCCGGGGCGATCAAAGGCAATGGCCGTGCCATGAGCACCTAACGGCCTGATCACCTCACGCCATGAAAATGTGCTGGCCCCGAAGCCATGCAATAGAATCATGGCCGGATTCCCATTTCCATAACGTTGATAATGAACCTTGAGGCCGTTAATCTCAATAAATTGGCTATCCGGCCATGCCAAGGATTCTTCATCTACTCCATCAGGCAAGGGAGGAATAGGAATGATGAGTGGAACGATGACAATTGCCGCCATAAGTCCAGAAAATATCACGATTAAGAGGCGAAAAATCTTCATTGTTCACCCATTCCTTCGACAGCACGTAAGAAGCGGATTATGGCCTCTACAGTTTGTTGCTGTTGGGCTGTTCGAGAAATCGTAGCCTGCCCATCCCCGGGTTGATCCCCATACCAACCAAAACCACTATGGTTACCACCCTGGATCACAACCCATTGGGTGGTTTCAGGAAGCAAAGGCCGTGAGTCGGCAATCTTCTGAGGAGTAGCCAAGCCATCGGCCGTAGCAGAGATAGACAGAACTGGAATTTGAAAAGATCGCAGTGACGCACTGTTCGCCGGATAAGCAGCCACCAGGATTAACCCTTGCACCTCGTGAGGATGCCGAGAAACGAAAGTCGCTGCCATGGCTCCTCCCAACGAGTGCCCTCCTATCACCCAGGTGGAAATCTGAGGGTATGCTGCAATCACTTTTTGAGCCGCCTCTGGTGATAAGACGGCTAAATTAAGCAGCATGGGAGAAATGATCGTTAGATAGCCATGCTCGGCGACTGCCCGCATTAATGGCGCATAACTACGGTAATCCACCCGGCCCCCAGGATAGAAGATCACCCCCAGACGAGGTGAGTTATCACGAGGCACAAAAGCCAACCACTGATTCTGTTCAACCTCAATTCGGGCATCCGATACAAGAGCGGCCTGCACTTCAGGCATTGGGCCCAAAGGGGTAAGCGCCCAGGCTAGAAAGCCTCCCAGTCCAATGAATAATAAAGCCAGGATACCTGCCAGGAAAATTCGAAACCTGCATAACATTTTTAGACTCTTAGTAACCTTTCACTCATTGAATTGTAATGCCCCCCCTTATTTTCCACAAGCATACACACGCCAAAAGACTATACAAACCTATCCTCCCAACAATCCACGCACTCGTTGCCAAATAGCATCAAACATTTCAACCGTCAGCCGTCCGGTTTGAGTGTTCTGGCGGCTGGTGTGATAAGAGACCAGAATCCAAGGACGCTTCTGATCCGACGGTAAAAAAGCCCCATGCTCAAAGTGCAGATCAACCTCCGGAAACCCTGAAATGCGAAGCAACTGTAATACCCCTCTTAAAGCAATGTGTCCTAATGCCACTATCCCCTCAAGATGAGCGAGATGACGAAACTCCCACACGAGAAAGGGAAAGCAATTGATCAATTCTTCATGAGTCGGGCGATTCTGGGGCGGCACACAACGGCAAACTGCCGAAATGTAGACGTCCTTCAGGATCAGCCCGTCATCACGGTACTGAGCGATGGGTCGGTTTGCAAATCCAGCCCGATAGAGAGCCGAAAACAAAAAATCACCGGAACTATCACCGGTAAACATCCGCCCTGTTCGGTTGGCGCCATGAGCCCCTGGTGCCAGTCCAACAATCCACACCCGGGCATTGCGATCGCCAAAACCTGGCACAGGTCGCCCCCAATAATCCCAATCCCGATAGGACTTACGCTTTTCCTGAGCCACCCGCTCCCGCCAAGCCACCAACCGCTCACAACGCCGACACTGAACCAGCACCCTTTCAAACGTCTCCCAATCAACAATGTTTGTTAGGGTCATCATGATTTCCTCAAATCCTCTAATTTACCT
>NZ_JBWGPQ010000059.1:0-8299 GCF_056331585.1 Thermanaerothrix sp. | reverse complement strand
GCTCCTTTTTATTTGGGTGTCCTAACTCATGTCCGAACTTCAATCTCAACAATGATCTTGACTTCCCCGATTTTCTTGCTATAATAGTGGTAGAAAATGAGAAAATTTTTATTAATGAAAAATTTTTCATTTATGGTTCTCCCTTATGCCCCGGCCTAAACAAGAAGAAGACCTTCGCCTGCTCACCAAGGTCAGTAAACTCTACTACGAAGAGAACCTGACCCAAGATGAGATCATGGAGCGCCTGCAACTCTCGCGCTCCAAGGTGTCGCGGCTACTTCAACGGGCACGCGAGAGAGGAATTGTAAAAATTACTGTCATCTTCCCCCCAGGGTTGTTCCCCGATCTTGAAGCAGAACTGGAAAATCGGTATCACTTGAGTGAGGCGATAGTGGTTGAGACGCGCGATCCTCAATCGCAGTCATTGGTCTCACGCGAATTGGGGATAGCCGCGGCAAATTACCTGTTGCGCACGTTGCAGGACAACGATGTGATTGGAATTTCATGGGGCACTACGCTGAATTACATGGTAGCAGCCCTGCAACCTCGACCCACGCCAGGCGCCCATGTGGTTCAGATTATTGGAGGGCTCGGACCACCCGAATCGGAAGTCCACGCTACAGATTTATGCCGGCGCTTGGCTCAACTTCTTCAATGTCGCCTGACCCTACTTCCCGCGCCTGGAATTGTTGACCACGTAGAAGTAAAAGAAGCTATTTTATCGGATAGTCATGTTAGGCATGCGTTTGACTTGTTTTCACAGATAAATGTGGCTTACGTTGGGATTGGTGCCCCTACTCCCGATTCGGTGATCATGCGGGATGGTTCCATCCTTTCCTGGGATATGCTGGACGATCTTCTGAAAAAGGGGGCGGTTGGTGATATTGCTTTGCGCTTCTTTGATGCCTGGGGGCAGCCGATTATCTCAGAGGTGGATCAACGGGTTATCGGAATTACTTTGGAGCAACTGCGCAAAATTAAGCGCGTCATTGGTGTAGCGGGTGGCCCTCAAAAGATAGATGTAATTCGGGGTGCGCTTCGAGGGAGGTTGATTAACGTGCTGATAACCGACCATGTGACGGCATCTCAATTGGTGAGGTGATTAACGAAATGACCGGTTCGAATAACCTATCTGATGATGCTCTGATTGAAATAGCACAAGAGGTGATACGACGCGAAGCGGAGGCAGTAGCCTCTCTGTCACCTCAACTTGATCAAAGTTTTATAAGGGCTGTGCAGACGTTACTCGCATGTGAAGGCCATGTGCTGGTAGCAGGCGCTGGTACCTCCCATGCAGTTGCTTATCGCTTGGCTCATTTGCTTTCTTGTTGTGGAACACCGGCTCTGTTTATTCATCCCGGCGATGCTCAACACGGGGGTGGTGGCGCTGTGACCAACAAAGATGTGCTGTTGGTTATCTCGAAAGGAGGTGAAACGTCAGAAATTAACCATTTGGTGAAAATTGCACGGCAACGTGGGGCTAAGGTGATTGCCTTGACTGAAAACCCCGCTTCAACGTTGGGAAAGTTGAGCGACATTGTTGTTCAAGTACAAGCCCCTCCCGATGTTGATCCTTATGGGATGATTGCGACGGGAAGTTCGTTGGTCAACGCAGCCTGGGGTGATGCGTTGTGTGTTGTTTTGTTACAGGCACGTGGCTATACCAAGGAGGAGTTCGGTAAGACCCATCCCGGTGGCGCGGTAGGCAAAAAACTTAGTGAGCAAGGCATTTTACTTTCCTAGAGGTACCATGAAAGCGGCATTTCTAACCGATGTGATGACATTTGAATTGCGTGAAGTTCCTTCACCTGACTGTCCTGAAGACGGTGTCATTCTGAAAGTGAAGGCGTGCGGTATTTGCGGCTCGGATTTGAGACGATGGCGCGAAGGGCCTCAAACTACCAGCCCGTCCCTCATCCCGGGGCACGAGATTGCGGGCGAGGTCGTTGCCGTGGGACCACGTATTACCGACTTTGAGGTTGGTGACCGTTTGGCAGTTGCTCCGGACGTCCATTGTGGAAAATGTTATTACTGTGAGCATGGTCTGTATAACCTGTGCGACCACCTCCATTTGATTGGCATCACGCCGGGTTATCATGGGGGATTCGCCGAATACATGGTGCTGACTGATGAAATCCTCAGAAACGGGATTGTTCATTTTGTGCCTTCCAATCTCGATTTCCCTCAAGCGGCGCTGGCCGAACCTATGAGTTCGGTCTTGGCTGCACATGCTCATGCAGGCACCACGTTGGGTGACACGGTGCTGGTTATGGGTGCGGGGCCGATTGGCTGTCTTCACATCGTTGTGGCCAAAGCCAGGGGGGCGCGGGTTCTGGTTTCAGAACCCCATGCCGGACGGCGGCAACGGGCGGAAATTTTTCACCCGGATGGAATCATAGACCCTTCCCATCAGGACGTGGTTGCCTGGGCACGCGAAATGACCGATGGGCGTGGGGTAGATGTGGTGATTTGCGCAAACCCCATTGCGGAGACCCAGACCCAAGCAGTTGAAGCGGTGCGAAAAAGGGGACGGGTTGTATTTTTTGGCGGGCTGCCGAAAGAACGCCCGAATACCGTGCTAAATGCCAACCTCATTCACTATGGCGAGATTCAGGTGATGGGTGCGTTTTCTTACCACTCGACCTTTCATCAACAGGCGTTGGAGTTTATCAATCGGGGGATTATCCCTTGGAAAGAGCTCATCACCCATATGTTCTCTCTTGAAAGCATCAACGAAGCCTTTCGCGTCGCTGCCAGTGGAGAAGCGTTGAAGGTGATCATCACTTTTTAATCCAGGAGCAATTCCATGATCGGACTCTACAAAGACCTCGAAGACTTGGCTGCCAAAGGTAAAAAGGTTCGCATCGGTTTGATCGGTGCCGGTCAAATGGGTACCGATGTGGTAGCGCAAACCACTATGATGAAAGGTGTTGATGTGGTTATCGCTGCCGATATTGACCTCCAAAGAGCCAGAGAGGCTTATCGAATTGGCCGTGTACCAGGCGAGGTGGTTGACGTTCGCACCCCCGCTGAAGCCGATGCTGCAGTACGTGCTGGGAAACACGCCGTCACACGTGATTATCGGGTGGTAACCGACATGGAACAAATTGATGTCGTGTTGGAAGCTACCGGAGTACCAGAGGTGGGTGCGGGCGCTGCATTGCGTGCGGCTCGTCGTGGTCATGACATTGCTATGATGAACGTAGAAACGGATATAACGGTTGGGCCGATTCTAAATTGGTACGCGCGCCAAAAAGGCGTTTTGTATGCTTTGGCCGCTGGAGATGAGCCAGCGGCATGCAAGGAGATCTACGATTTCGCACGTGCTCTGGGTTTCACAATTGTTGCCGCGGGTAAGGGCAAAAACAATCCCCTTGACCGTCATGCCACACCAACCGATCCCGCTATCGTTCAAGAAGCGGCGCGTCGCGGATTGAATCCCCATATGTTGGTGGAGTTCATTGACGGTAGCAAGACCATGATCGAAATGGCGGCGGTTTCTAATGCCACGGGGTTGTTGCCCGACGTGCGCGGGATGCATGGCCCTCATGCAACCCGCGATACCCTCAATCGGGTGTTTGCACTCAAGGAAGATGGGGGGGTGTTGGAAAAAATCGGTGTGGTGGATTACGGGGTTGGGCCGATTGCGCCAGGAGTGTTTGTCATTGTACGCACGGATCATCCACGTTTGCGCGAAGCCCTGGTCCTGCGTGATATGGGAGACGGCCCTTATTACACGCTGTTCCGTCCATATCACCTGTGCAGTATTGAAGTGCCGTTGACCTGTGCACTGCTCACCCTTCGGCGTCAATCCAATATGACGCCAATGGATCAGTTGGTTTCAGAGGTGTTTGCAGTGGCTAAGCGCAATCTCTCCCCCGGTGATGTTCTGGATGGCATTGGAGGTACCACGTTCTACAGCCTCATTGATACTTACGAACGGGCCAAATCGGAGTGTCTTTTGCCGATTGGGTTAGCCAAAGGGGCGCGGGTTTTACGCCCTATCCCCAAAGATCAACCAATCACTTGCCAAGATGTGGACATCAAGCCCACCATGATTTATCGCCTGCGGCAGTTACAAGATATGTGGTTTGAAAAACGGATTTCAGAAAACGAGCTAATGCAAGCCATTGACCAATTGGCAAACGAGCCTATTGAGTAATTCGCTTGAGGAGGAAAAGATGAGTCGAGCAACACTTGGCGTTATCGTTGGGAACCGGGATTTCTTCCCTGATCGTCTTGTCACCGAAGCGCGTCGCGATATTCTCTCTTTATTCAGCGAACTTGACCTCGAAGCCGTCATTTTGGATGAAAGCGAGACCAAATTTGGTTCGGTCGAGACATATGCCCATGCCAAGGCGTGCGCGGATCTGTTTCGTAAACACCGCGACCGTATTGACGGCATTTTGGTAACTTTGCCCAACTTTGGAGACGAGAAAGGGATTGCCGAGACCATTAAGCTTTCTGGTCTCCAGGTTCCCGTCTTGGTTCAGGCTTATCCCGATGATTTAACCCAATTCACCCTTGAACGACGGCGCGATGCCTTTTGCGGCAAAATCTCCGTATGCAACAACTTGCGCCAATACGGTTTTCCGTTTTCGCTGACGCGCTTACACACAGTGCACCCGCTGAGCGAGAGCTTTAAGGAAGATCTACGCCGTTTCGTTGGGATATGTCGCGTTGTGAAGGGATTGCGGAACGCACGTCTGGGAATGGTGGGGGCGCGTCCTAACGCCTTTAACACCGTGCGTTTTAGTGAAAAACTGCTCCAGGCTTATGGGATCAGTGTCTCTACGATTGATTTATCGGAAATATTTGCTGCGGCCAATAAATTGGCGGATAACGATCCGCAAGTGGTGGCCAAATTGGAGGAGATTCGTTCATATGCCAAGGCTGAGGGTGTTCCGGGAGGATCACTGGTGCGAATGGCGAAATTAGGAATCGTGATCTCAGATTGGATGGTAGAAAATGATTTACAGGCTACAGCCATCCAATGCTGGAATTCGGTACAGCGCAATTACGGCGTCAATGTGTGTACATTGATGAGCATGATGAGTGAAAAATTGATGCCCAGTGCATGTGAGGCGGACATCACCGGCGTCCTCTCGATGTATGCGCTGCAACTGGCTTCGGGACGGCCAAGTGCCTTGGTGGATTGGAATAACAACTACGGGGATGATCCTGACCGCTGTGTTTTCTTCCATTGTGGTAATTGGGCGAAGTCTTTCTTGCCCGATATCGAGATTAAAACCGCCGAAATATTGGGAACCATGCTGGGTGAAGAAAACACGTATGGGGCGGTTGCAGGGCGGGTGCCTGCTGGCCCGGTGACCTTTGCCCGGATTACTACGGATGATTTCAACGGAATGATTCGCGCCTATGTGGGCGAAGGGGCGTTAACCGATGATCCATTGGATACCTTTGGTAGCCGGGCGGTGGTTCATGTTCCTAATCTTCAAAAACTGCTCCAATACATCTGCAAGAATGGGTTTGAGCATCACGTGGCTATGAATGGCTCGCATGTAGCTGCTACGCTTGCTGAGGCGTTCGAGACGTACTTTGGATGGGATGTTTACGTCCACGAGGGGTAGTTGAAGATGCTTTTGTTGGGTTTGGACATCGGCACGACGGGTTGCAAAGCGGTCCTATTCGGCGATAGCGGTGAACTTGTCGGCAGTGCGCGTCGGGAATATGAGATTCTCTACCCCAAACCGGGATGGGCCGAGCAGGATGCAGATCGGGTTTGGTCGCTAGCGCAAGAGTGCATTATGGAGGTCATCCATAAGACCAAGGCGCACGGGGACATAAGCGCGATTGGCCTCTCGGTTCAGGGTGAGGCTGTGATGCCCCTAGATAAAGAGGGACAGTTGCTTCGCCCGGCAATCCTGGGCATGGATACCCGCACGGAGGCGCAGAATCGGTGGATTGAATCTCGCTTTGGTCGCCATGAACTATTTTGTCGCACTGGAATGCCCATTCATACCATCAATACCCTTCCCAAACTCCTTTGGATAAAAGAACATGAACCCCACATCTGGCGGGAAGCGCACCGTTTTGTGCTCTATGAGGACTTCATGGTTTACCGATTGACTGGGCAGGTGGGGATTAGCCGATGTCTGGCATCTCGCACCCAACTCTATGACTTGGAACAAGGGGTATGGTCAGAGGAGATTTTATCCGCCATTGATCTAGAGCCCAAGCGTCTCTCGCCTCTTACCGATTCCGGAACCCCTATCGCTTCCTTGCGTTCTGATCTGGCGGACGCTTGGGGATTGTCGAATCGACCTGTGGTCGTCAGCGGAGGACATGATCAGGCGTGTGGAGCATTAGGAGTGGGGTTAGTAAGGCCAGGGCTCTCAATGGTCTCCAGCGGTACCGCGGAAGTAGTCGAAGTGGCTTTGGCAAAGCCTGCTCTTGGCGAAGCGCTAGCGCGTGCTAACATCTCCTGCTATGTACATCCGCTACCCGGTCTTTATCTTGCGATGACCCTAAATCACAGTGGTGGATTGCTCTTACGTTGGTACCGTGACACCTTCTGCCTTGATTTGAAAGAGGCAGCTGATGAGCAGGGCCTGGATGCTTATGACCTAATTTTTGGAGATTTGCCCGAATCGCCCTCATCTTTGCTCTTGTTACCTCACTTTGCGGGTAGTGGCACGCCATGGATGGACACAACCTCAAAGGGCGTTGTATTAGGGCTCACTTTTGCCACCACGCGAAAGGATGTTGCACTGGCCATCCTGGAAGGTCTAACCTACGAACTTAACTTGAATCTGGAAATTCTCCGCGAGGGTGGGGTGACCATCAAGGAATTACGGGCCATTGGTGGTGGTGCGCGTTCAAAACGGTGGTTGGAACTAAAAGCCGATGTAACCGGTGTTCCTGTCGTCGTGCCCAGGATCACCGAAGCAGCTTCATGGGGAGCAGCCATGTTGGCAGGTAAAGGAGCGGGCATTTTCTCCAACCTGGCTGAAGTTGCCGAACACGCACTTCAGTTGACCGCCCGGTATATCCCTGAACCTGAACGCCATGCTCTGCACGCACGCCGTTATTCCCTCTATAAGGAAATTTATCCTACGCTTATTCCCTTGTTGCGGCGATTGAACGGAGAGAAACATGAAGGATGAGGTGGTTTTCTCCCAAAACGATCCGCGGGTGATCCGTGACGCGGCGATAAAGCGCGAACGGGTTCAGACCTGGCTAAGAGAGCGTGGCTTAGATGGTGTGATCATCTCGCGTCGGGATCATTTTGCTTGGATCACTTGTGGGGGAGATAACCACGTTTTGAAGAACAGCGAAATTGGTGTAGGGCATTTAGTGATAACCCCTGAGAAATGTTATCTTGTGGCGCATTCTATGGATGCGCTGCGCCTTATTGAGGAGCAGATACCGGGTCAAGAGTACGAATTGATGAGTCTACATTGGTATCACGGGGACCCTCGGCTTGCTGCCAGAGATCTTATTGGTGAAAGATGGGCTGCCGATACACCTTGTGAAGGTGCGGTTGACGTAAACCGAGATTTATCTCTCTTGCACGATCCTCTAACGGAGTTAGAACTATCGCGTTGCCGGTGGTTGGGGCAACAAGTGGGGAACATACTATGTGAGGTCGCCCAGTCGCTGCGTCCGGGTCAAAGCGAGGAGGAAGTAGCGCAGGATCTTCACATGGCGTGCATCGGGCGAGGAATTGAACTGGATGTGCTTATAGTAGGGAGCGATGAGCGGATATTCCGTTATCGCCATCCACTTCCTACAACCAAAAAAATTGAGCGTTATGTTCTTCTGCATCCCGCGGCTAGGCGGTGGGGTTTACATGCCAATGTTTCACGCAGTGTGTATTTCGGAAAACCAACTCACGAGGTTAGGCGCGCCTATCAGGCAGTAGCAACTCTAGAAGCACAATTACTGGAGCGGTTGGTGCCAGGTTTACCTTTTTCAGAGATTTTTGAATGGCAAAAGAGACAATATGCTGAACTGGGATTCGCGGATGAATGGCGTAACCATTTTCAAGGTGGGCCAACAGGGTATGTGGTGGTGGATGCTTTGCGTCACTTAACCACTGCTAAGGTGCAGGTTAACCAGGCGTTTGATTGGTTTATCACGGTTACCGGTGCTAAAGTTGAGGAGTTGGTTTTACTTTCCACGAGAGGGCTTGAAATCCCTTCTTTTCGATCTCCTTGGCCAGTTTTTTCGCTTGAATCCGGGGTGCCTGTGCCAGACCTGTGGGTGATGTGATATGGGAGGGTTATTGGAATATGATATTGACATATGTCAATAAACATGTTATGATTGGAAATAT
>NZ_JBWGPQ010000058.1:0-8588 GCF_056331585.1 Thermanaerothrix sp. | reverse complement strand
CTGTCCCAACTCATGTCTGAACGTCAGAATCGCGTTAACTGTCTATGGCTCTCTCAAAGCCGAGAAATACCTAGGGTCGGAAGAGCGAACATCTGGTCAATATGGCCGCTGAACCATCTGCGAGCCCGGGCAGCATTGTCAAATTCCCGGCGTGTCCACCGGAAGCAGCGTTCCAGCCGATAGACTTGCCCTACACCGGGCCAATCAGCGTATCCGTTGCGCATAGTATTGGTTTAGATGTGACGCTTCTCAATGTGCCAAAGTCCTTTTTGAACGTTTTTCCAGCGGAGGAAGTCAACCCTGATCTTGCCAAAGCCGGGTTTGGGTGTGTCAGGAGCCAATAACTGCTCCAGGTTTTGATACAGGCGTTCCTGGTTTTCTTTCAAAACCCACCGATCATTGCCGTCCCACTCGACAATCTGCGCTGAAAGGGCCCGCTGGGCATGCGTGGGTAGTACTTAACACAATCGTCTTGCCGTCTGCGGTCAGGCGGTAGGGATGGGTTTTCGGCAGGCGGGGGTAGCCGTAGCGGGCAAACTGGCGCAAGCGGTGAACGTTCTCTGCCGTGATGACTGCGTAGGGCGGGTCAGGGATGGGCGTGCCGTTGGTCACAGGCAGGGTAGTCGGCGTGGGGGTTGGGGTAGCCGTTGGCGGGAGCGTAGCGCTTGGGGTGGAAGTCGGCAAGGGCGTTGGCGTAGCCGTAGCGGAGCGGTTGGTGTCGCAGAGACCGCAACCTCTGCGGGTGCCGTTGGATTTGCGGAGCGCAGGCGGTCAGCAGAAGGAGGAAAAGGGGGATAGAAAATATCTTGCGCATGGTCTACCCGATCAGTTTCACAAAAGAGACTCCGAGTTCCTGACAGCGATTGAACAATTTTTTATCGGCGGTGTAGAAATCCGCCTGAATTTGTTCGGCAAGGGCAAGGTATTGAGCGTCATAGGCAACCATTTGCCCGAGACGTTCAGCCCAAATCAGAGCGCTGCGGTTTAGCGCGGCATCTGGAATATAGACTTGAACGTCCCAGGCATCCATAGCCGACACCAGTTTCAGCGCGTCTTCTTGATCCACCTGATGTAGATAGACAGCTTTCCTCAACGCCGACATCACTTCACTTGGCCACAAAGCGGGAACACAAAGGCAGATTTTGCGGCGTTTCCAGTCCAGCATTTTCTGTTCAGCAAGTACGGACCAGGGGCGTTCCACCAGCAGGGCTATGGCAATGTTTGCGTCTATGACCACTGATCCCATACATCCTCCATTTGGCGCTCCCGTTCTTCACGTGCTTCGTTGACCAAATCGCCCTTGTAAACACCATACCGGGCAGCGTTTCTTTGACGAATCTGGCGCAACTCCTCAAGAGACTTCTGGAATTTCTCCTGCTCCAGTCTTTCTTGCTCTTCCAGATACCGCAAAACAACCTCTCGAATTGTTTCGGATAGGCTTTTACCTTGCTTTTCTGCCAAAGATTGCAGACGCCGATAGTCTTCAGGATCAAGCATTACTTGTGCGCGGAGTAATGATGCGGTCATAATTCACCTCCGCATTTAGTATATGCCATGATGATTGATTAGTCAATACTTATGATTAACAACGCATTACTACTTTTCCATCCAGAAGTGGCTCAAATCCCCTGCCTTTGCCTGCTGCGCCAGGGTGCGCAAATCGGTAATATGGGCGCAAGAAAAGGGCTAAAAACGTAAATGCCGATCAGTATGCTGACAACCGGAAACCATTGCCGACTAAACCAGAGAAGGAATTGTCGGACTTCTTAAGTGGATACGTTGAGCGTTGAACCGAAAGGTTCATCAGAGATCCTTCATCCTCTGGCGTGTCCCAATAATGGTGGTGTAAGGAAACTTAAAACAGCTTGTGCATCATGGAATCTTCAAATCAAACTCTTTTTTTACATCCAGTCTTTCTTTTCGTACGTTTACCGTCAATTTCCATGCACCCGACATGCTAAAATCTGCGGTGATGGCATACTTGCCATCCTCTTGTTCTACTGCAGTGCCATTCATCGTCATGCCCGTCATATCGGTGTGATCGGCGCTAACGTCCACGGTCGCTCCGGTCAGAGGCTGTCCATCCTGGTCTTCTAGTTTCAGGATGATCACGTTTTTCCCAATGACCGGTGGAGCAGGGGTAATTTCCAGGGTGAACTTCACCAGTTCGTTCGATCCATCTTGTGTTTGGGCAGCACTTGAACACCCTGCCAGAAAGGCTACTACAGTAAAAAGTATTCCAATCCAAACAAAGTGCAGTTTCATGTTTCCTCCACCTAATCGGTAACGTTAATCATCAGCATCAAACCACCTGGTTCAACGTTGTCATTGGTTGTATGATGCAAAATGTGACAATGCAACATCCATTGGCCGGTTTCAGTTGCGACGAACTCAATATCGTACCGCTCGCCTGGTGAAACCAGCACAGTATCTTTGGTCAATTGGGCAGTTTCAGGTACCGGGTGACCATCGGTTGCCACGATTTTGAAGGGCACCCCGTGCAAGTGGATGGGGTGAACGAACTGTCCAATCCCTACCAGACGCAGGCGAACGAGTTGCCCCTTCTTGACATGGATCGTTTCTGTTTCCGGGAAAGACTTTCCGTTGATGGTGAAATAATTCGGTTCCATGCCTGCCATGGGCATGGCAGGGAAAGTGTTGCCATTCTTCACCAGCCACTCAGAGAACATCAGAACGACATCCACATCTGGTTGGGGTAATTCTGGTTCTTTGGGGTCAATAATGAACGGCGCGTACAACCCTGCCGAAACCTGAACGTCACCCTCATAATGCGAATGATACATGTAAGTGCCCGCTGGCTGGGCGATAAATTCGTATGTAAAGGACTCCCCAGGTTGAATCGGTTTTTGAGTAATGTCTGGTATCCCATCCATCGCATTAGGAACAGCGATACCGTGCCAATGAATGGTGGTAGGCTCAGGAAGCTGGTTTCTCAGAACGATGCGAACCCAATCCCCTTCCGTCACGCGAATCATTGGTCCGGGTACAGTCCCATTATAAGTCCAGGCGGTAACCGAAACATCTTTGGTAATCGGCCAGATAACTGGTTTGGCGGTCAATTCGAATACCTTGACATTTCCATCCATATAATAGGTCAGCGGTTGTCCACCCGTGGTTACAGTTGCTTTTTGGACATTCTCGCCGCTAATAGGTCGCATCATGTGAGAATCTCCCGGCGATGCCATCATCGCGCCTGGGGTAGCAGTAGCATTCATCATACTTCCCGTTTCCACGGAATTTGGATAACGGGTGACACAAGCAGTTAACAGTAAAACTCCTGTTATGACAATTGGTAAAAATCTGAGAGACACTTTCAAATGTTTCCTCCTTGGGATCGAATTTTCAGGTTGTTTCCCAAGGATAAACGAACTGGCATAGGAATTAAAGCGTTAAATGGCCTGTGACAAATAGGCAAATATGCCTATTATCATCCAATTTGTAGTCAAACGTCATATTGAGTCTCAACGTGATTCGATCCATCAGAGTATCCACCCGACTCATTTCGTTTCTTCGGGGCATTTAAGGTGCGAGAAAAATTTATGTTTTCACCCTCTATGATACACGCAAGCCATGATCGAGAATGTGCTTGACCAACCCTGGGCCTTCATAAATCAATCCGCTATAAAGTTGCACCAATACCGCCCCAGCATCTAGTTTCTCTTGCGCTTGATGTGGTCCCATTACGCCACCGCTGGCGATCACCGGCAGTCTGCCCTCGATGCGCTTCACTACCTCTTTGACCATGCGAGTATTGAGATCGTTGAGAGGCAGTCCACTCAAACCCCCTGCCTCTCCAGCCAGAGGCGAGCGCAAACCGTCCCGCCGAACAGTGGTATTACTTACAATCACACCATCCATTCCGCAACCCAGGATCGCTTCTAAGGCCGCATCCAAAGCCTCATCATCCAGATCCGGGGCAATCTTAACCACCAGGGGAATGCGCCGCCCCAGGTTGGGTACCTGGGCATCCCGTGCTTCGGCTAGAGGGGTCAATAAAGCCTCCAGCATCTGACGCTGTTGCAACTGACGCAGCCCAGGGGTGTTCGGCGAACTGACATTTATGGCCACGTAATCACACAAGGGAGCAAAGACCTGAAGCAAGCAAAGATAGTCTTGGGCTGCCTCCTCAAGCGGTGTCTGTCGGTTCTTACCGATATTGACCCCAATCACCACACCTGCAGGGCGCTTTCCTCTCAATTGCCGCGCCAGAAACTCGGCCCCGCGGCTAGGAAAACCCATTCGATTTATGATGGCTTGATCCTCCACCAACCGGAAAACCCGGGGCAGAGGATTACCGGATTGAGGGCGAGGGGTCACTGTGCCCAGTTCCAGGTGTCCAAACCCCAGGCATGCCAACCCTCGCCAGGCCAAGCCATCCTTATCAAAACCAGCGGCTAAACCCAGTGGATTACGGAATGACAGCCCCATAGCGCATACCGTTGGCCCCTGCACTCGGGGCTGAAACCACGCCCTTAGCACGGTACGAGTGATCGGGTTGCTCCCCGCCAAACGTAAAAGCGCAATCACCCCGTGGTGCGCTGTCTCGGGTGGAAGCCGAAAGAACAAGGGACGAAGTAACGCATAAACGCTCATGCACGCCTCAGGAATTCGCGGACCTCTGCAATCTTTTCTCCAGGAATGCGCTCGGTGCTCTCCCAATAGTCTAGGAGTTGGCTCAGGGTAAGAACCGCATGCAGGCGATACCCCGCCGCTGAGAGCGCTTCAGATGCCCCTGATTGACGATCAATCAACACCACCACGTCCTCAACCACCAACCCTGCTTGAGTTAGGCGTTCAATCGCTTCAAACTTGCTCCCCCCGGTGGTGGCTAAATCATCAATGACAACGACCCGCTCCCTGGGGCGAAACTCCCCTTCAATCTCGGCCTGAGTGCCGTAGGCCTTAACCTCTTTGCGCGGGTAGATCAACGGCCAGTTGCCCAACAGGCTTATTGTCGTGGCAATTGGAAGTGCTGCATAGGGTAGCGCTGCCAAGCGATCAAAACAAAGGGTGCGTAATACCTTTAGATAGGCGCGGCTGACCTGGGCCAGCACCTTAGGATAGGACACCAACTGGCGTAAATCAAGGTAAATGGGAGATTGCAAACCGGACTTGAGGGTAAACGTGCCAAAACGCACACACCCCGCTTCCAAGAGGGCTTCAGCCAATGCGGCCCAATCAGGTGAAAACGGAGGAATAGCAACCCGCGAGGCCAGGACTGCTTCGTGTTCCCGACGCAACGAAGCGACCAAGTCCAAGGCTGCTTGGCGCGGTGATTCCGTCCGTGAGATTGCACGCGATACTGGGATTAAGATCCCTAAGCCATCTGCCCGTAGCCCTGCGCGCAAGGTCGCTGCCAAGTCTCCCCCTTGCACCCCCACACCTGGCGCCAGGAACCAAAGGTCTGGCGCCAAGCGGCGCAAGCGGGCTAGGGCTTCAGGGTAGGTAGCACCTACCACCAGCCCAATGTTCCCCTGGGTGTTCCATTCTTGCGCCTTTAGGGCTACTTTCTCATACAGCCTCAAATCTGATTCCCCGTCGCCCAATGGCAAATCCTGAAAGTCCACCGCACCCGGGTTAGACGTCTTACATAGCAGGAAAACTCCGCGGTCTGGGTAGCGCAAGAAAGGTTGTAGACTATCATACCCGAGGTAGGGATTGAGCGTAATGGCATCTACACCCAGGATTTCAAATGCTGAGCGGGCGTAAGCCTCGGCGGTAGAGGCTATATCACCTCGTTTGGCATCTAGGATAACCGGAATGTCCTCTGGAATGCTGGCAATCACCTCTTTTAGCACCTGCCAGCCTTGCGGACCCAGGGCTTCAAAAAAGGCAGCGTTGGGTTTGTAGGCCAGCGCCAGATCCGATGTTGCCTCGATCAGGCGCTGGCAGAACATCTTTGCAGCTTCTGGCGTCGGTGCTGTGAGATCTTGAGGATGAGGATCCAAGCCCACGCACAGCAGTGAGTTAATCTTGCGCGCTCGGTCTTCGAGTTGAGCGAAAAAACTGCTGTTCATTAGGCTTTCCCCAACACCATTGCTAAAAGCGCCATACGAACGTACAGGCCGTATTCAACCTGGCGGAAATACGCGGCTCGTGGATCTTGATCCACTTCCAGCGCAATCTCGCCCACCCGGGGCAAGGGGTGCATCAGGATCATCGTCTTTTTGGCCGCCTGCATGATCTCTGGGGTGATGACATAAGCATCTTTCACCGACTCATACTGCTGTGGATCTTCAAAGCGCTCTTTCTGCACCCGCGTTACATAAAGGACATCGGTTTCGGCCAAGACCGGCTCCAGTGAGGTGTATTCAAACTGAGGTGTTCCCGTGGCCTGGATTTCGGTGATAATCTCGGGAGGCATGCGCAGGATCTCCGGCGAGACGTAGTTGAGTTTGACATTATAAAGCGAGAGCAAGCGCGCCAGAGAATGTACCGTGCGCCCATATTTCAGGTCACCCAACATGGTTACCGTAATGTGATCCACTCGCCCCAATTCTTCCTGAATGGTGAACAAATCAAGCAATGCCTGGGTCGGGTGCTCACCCACGCCATCACCGGCGTTGATGATCGGCTTACGGGCATATTTTGCGGCCAATGCAGCAGCACCAACTTCGGGGTGGCGCAAGACAATGACATCCGCGTAGGCTTCCAAAGTGCGCACGGTATCGGGTAGGGACTCCCCCTTAGCCACCGAAGAGTAACGCACTTCGTTGATCGGGATCACACTTCCACCCAGGCGTTCCATGGCTGCGGTAAACGAGGCCGAGGTGCGGGTCGAGGGTTCATAGAAGAGATTGGCCAGAATCTTGCCTTTCAGCAAGTCGAACGTACCGATGCGCCGCACCATCTCGGCCATTTCATGCGCCACACCAAAGATATATTCCAGATCGCTGCGATCAAACTGTTTGACCGAAAGGATGTCCTTCCCATACCACGACGCATTTTTGTTTTCGCCGAACGGCAGGTAGGGACTTTTTTCGGAATATGGGGTATAAGTTGCCATTTCTCACTCCTTTGGTTTAGATTTTGGAAGGTGGGCTCTGGGCCCAACTTACTTTACATGGCATTAGCACGGACATTACGACCAAAACCCGGCACAACCAGAACTTTACCATCCCGATAGACCTCGGTTCCACGCAGCACAACCCGCATCACCCGTCCTCGCGCCCGCCAACCCTCGAAGGGCGTCCATCCGGCGCGAGTTAATAAATTTCCACCCCGGATTTCCCATGTGCTCTCAGTATCCACTTCTACCCATGTCTCTGGTTGGGCAGGCAAGCGAAAAATGCGCTGGGGATTGACGTAATAACCCCGAATGACATCCTCAAGCGTCAGACGGCCCTCTGCCACTGCTGTCAACAACAGCGGTAAGGCAGTTTCCAGGCCGGGGAAACCCGGGGGAGGGGTGTTGCCATCTTTTTCCGCCAAGGTGTGGGGCGCGTGATCGGTAGCAAAGCAATCAATGACGTCTAAGTTATCCCACAGCGCCTGTCGGTCACGCGGAGTGGCCAGTGTCGGGCGCACCTCAGCCCGTCCCTGCCCTAACATCGGGATATCCTCCTCGCTCAAAAACAGGTGATGCGGTGCGACCTCACATGTCACTTTGAGCCCGCGTTCTTTGGCGGCCCGAATGATGAGAATCTCTTCACGGCGAGAAACGTGGCAGAGGTGAAGTGGTCGCTCATAAAATGCGGCTAAAAGGATCACTGCTGCCAGCGTACGCCCTTCGGCGTGGACGGCCAGGGGCATCTCACGCGGCCAATGAGCCAGATGCGTCATCCAATCCGTCATATCGGCAAGGCGCAGGGGGCCGTAGGTATGATCGAGATACATTTTCAACCCCGCTGTCTGCGGTGCCAACTCGGCCGCGATGGAAGCGTTTTCCGGAGTCGCGCCTAGATATTGGGCATAATCGCACACCGCCTTCTGGCGTGCAGCTTTTAGCGCCAGGTTTAGGGATTCCGCATTAGTTACCGGTGGATGGGTATTGGGCATTGCCAGAACCATCGTTACCCCACCCGCCAGCGCTGCTGCCGTTCCACTATACCAATCCTCTTTATGAGTAGCACCAGGCTCACGCATATGAACGTGAGGATCAATGAATCCGGGTAATCGCAACATTCACGCCTCCACACAGAGAAAGAGAGCCTGAAAACGGCTCTCTTTCCTTCCACACTTGATTTGCGAGATATAAAAAGAAAGAGCCGATAACGGCTCTTTCTCCCCAAATCCCAGGAACGCGAAACCGATTCCGCCGTTCACCCGAGAGTGTCATCATCAGATACTGCATGCTCATTTCGGGGCAATTCTATTCAGGAATATCAAATTGTCAAGGGCTAATTTTTGAAGTTCGGACATGAGTTGGGACACCCCAATAAAAATGAGCCTCAAAACCGATCAACTTGGTTTGCTATAAACCTTATCGGTAGGAGGCTCCTCATGCACAAGGTTATCACCATCCGTCCTTTTATGCAGCATCTATTCGATGATCCAATGACAGCCGACAAAGCCGCCGAAATTGGGCAGGCTATTCTGGCGGCACGCTCCCTGCGCTTGAGCGAGAT
>NZ_JBWGPQ010000057.1:1804-9011 GCF_056331585.1 Thermanaerothrix sp. | reverse complement strand
CATTGGCTTTTGCCCTATTGGGTATCTAAATATTAAAACTTTAAAAAGCCCTACTCTACGCAAGCACCTTTGTGACTCTTATTCACGTCATTATAAACCGGCCTTAAAATTTGAATTGAAATACCTATAATCATATTTTATGGCATTACATTGACAACCATGATAAACAAGGAGTCCAGCCTTTCGATGTTTACGCCCCTCCACCTTGAATCCCCCCTTGAAGATAGCATTCAAATCGGACAGAAAGCCGCCAACCTAGCTGCTGAGGCATTGGAAGCCTTAGGTAAACAATTAATCCGTCAGAAAGCCAATGATATCACTAGGCAAATTGAAATTTATCTGACGTGTCATACTTACCCAACCCTGGAAGCACTGAGTACCGATGCCAAACTGGCCGCCATTGCGGTTCAAAGGGTTGGTCAAACTGGGTATTCAGCCGTTCATGATACCCAAGGGATCAATCGTTTCCACGTTAATCCAGAATTGATTGATGCGGATTTACGCCATTTGGCTAGTCGTTTCCAAAATTTTTGGGAAATCATAGAGCAATCTTTAGTTGGGGAATCCGAAGGTTACTACGAATTTAAAGATTATGAAGGCAACATACGCAAGAAATACATGGTGTGCCACCCGATTTGGCCTCCTTCAATTAAACCCCATGGTTTAGTTGTGGCTGTAACGGTTTTCATGGACGAGTTTCTGCAACCCTCCCGCGAGATTCACCAGAGTATCCTCACCCTTCTAAACTATCTTGAAGAACGTACCCGGGCCGAAAAACGCCGTGCCGATCAACTTCGTGCAATCAATGAAGTCGGTCAGAAGATCAGCGCTGTGATGGATGTTGAACAAGTTCTCCCCTCGATCGTAACCTCTCTTCAAGAAATATTTGCCTTTCACAGTATCCGTGTTTATTTAAAACAACCCCAAGCCCGCTTTATGGTCTTGGTTGCTCAGGCGGGTCAAACCAAAGAGAAACCTATTGGAACTTTGCTCAGCATTGAGGAGGGTATTGAAGGGTATGTTGCCCGCTCTGGACAGCCTCACCTCGAGAATGAAGAATCACCCCACATTATCAGATCAGGGCGAAATACACCTGTTGAAACGCTCTCCCGGATCGTTGTTCCGATCAAGATTGGATGCGATACGCTTGGGGTCTTAGATGTCCAAAGTCCACGCCATGGGAGTCTGGACACCCACGACCTCTTTACCGTCCAAACATTGGCTGACCAAATTGCCATCGCACTGGAAAATTCTCGCATGTATCAGGAACTGCGCGAAATGGCCGTGATTGAAGAACGCAATCGCATCGCACGTGAAATTCACGATACTCTTGCCCAAGGATTCGCCGGAATTTTAATGCAAGTAGAAGCCCTGCGCCAAAGCCTGAGTACAGGAGATACAGGCTCAATTAACGATCATCTTATGCGTATTCAAAGCATTGCCCGCGAAAACTTGAACGAAGCAAGACGGTCCGTACAATCCCTAAGGCCTCCTGCTATAAGTCAACAATCATTAGAAGAATTGATTCAAAACGAAATTGAGAAACTAACCCGTGACCTTGCCATCAATGTTCAATTCCACGTCACAGGTAACCCACCCCTAATCCCCACTGACGCCAAGCAAGCCCTCTATCGCATCGCTCAAGAGGCACTATCAAACGTTCGCAAACACTCACAGGCCACAACCGTCCAAATCGTCTTAGTTTATAGCGAGAGGTCAATCACTTTGTGGGTTCAGGATAATGGAATTGGATTTGACAGCAAGGTCCAGTTTGAACATTCCTTTGGTATTACGTGCATGCGTGAGCGTGCGCGTATGTTTGGGGGAATGGTCAACGTACACAGCGAGAAGGGCAAGGGAACAACCATAGAGGCGGTCATCCCTGTTTAACCCCGACCTTTGCCATCTCCCAGCGCACATCATATTCACAGTAAGGATCGCCATTGTACATACAACGCGTCTTTTTTATATATGGGATACCGCCAGCTGCCTCAATCACCCCTTCCATCCAACCCACGTGGTTATACGTACATCGCTCACGCGGCTGTTTCTTCCCCATATCCACTTCCATACGTACATGGTTTTCGGCCAAATCGAAGATCCGTACCACAACACCATCTCCCCAATTGTGGCGCAGGCACAGGTCCATGCGGCGGATGATGTAGCCGGGATCGCCGGGTTTAAAATACTTGGCTAACGCGGCGCCAGGTTGAATATCATATTTAGCCCGATACCGGGTCATCTCGCGCAAAATATCGTCTTTTCCACCTGCCAGCTCCTCTTTTATCGCGTTTGTCAACAGACCCAGAATCTCAGGAGGATACTCGCCCTCAGGATCAATTGTTCCGCGTAAAAGACGCTGAACCTCAAATGGTAAGCGGTTAATCACACGCTCAAGTGCGGGTGCTCCATACTTTTCTCGGACAAAATCAAGCCGCCCAATTAAAGCACTACCACGGCTAACTTTTCCGCTCACTTGCTGGGTTGTGATTTTGACAATCTGTTGTTGCAGCAAGGTGCTCTGTTCGCTCATGCGTTGGATTGAAGCGGTCACATTGGCAACCTGATCCCGAATCTGTTCCGCAGCCAAAGCCACATCATTCAACTGCTTCAAGGTCTGTTCGCTGGCATGA
This sequence comes from Thermanaerothrix sp., assembly GCF_056331585.1. Classification (NCBI taxonomy): domain Bacteria; kingdom Bacillati; phylum Chloroflexota; class Anaerolineae; order Anaerolineales; family Anaerolineaceae; genus Thermanaerothrix; species Thermanaerothrix sp. The sequence goes on along the minus strand of NZ_JBWGPQ010000057.1, from coordinate 6,378 downwards.
GCATAAATCTGAACCGCCTGGGTAACTTCAGAAGCACTCGCACTTAATTCTTCTGTAGCCGCTGTATTTTCTTCTACTACCGCTGAAACGGTTTCCATAGCCGTTGTTAATCCTTGTGTGGCCGCGTGAATTTCGTCTGCCGCTCGGGCAATGTCCTCGATCCGTTGTTCAACCTGCTCAATTCCCTCGAGAATGGTTTCGAGAGCTCCGCGTGCGTCAAGGCTTTGTTGGACTCCCGTGTCTATTTCTGTGCCTTGATCCTGGATCGCCATTCCCATCTCCGAGACCAAGGCCTGAATATTGTGGATCAAGGTCGCAATCTCTTTGGTTGCCTGAACCGACTTTTCAGCCAATTTACGTACTTCATCCGCCACGACAGCAAATCCCTTACCCTGCTCACCAGCTCGTGCGGCTTCAATTGCAGCATTAAGAGCTAACAGGTTGGTTTGCGCGGCTAATTCCTGCGTGGTTTCCAGAATAATCCCTATCTTGCGCGTATTCTGCCCCACCCATTCAGCCTTCTCTTGAACCCGGCGAGTACTTTCGACAATCCGCTGCATCCGCTCGATGCTCTCGCGAATGGTTTTCGAACCATGTTGGGCTGAAGAAGAAACCTCATTGGTTACCTGAACAGCCAACCGGGTGCGTTCTGTAACCCATTGAATATTTTCGGAAATTTTTTGCATTTTTCGGGATGCTTCGGCCACAGCTTGCGCCTGTTCCTGGGCCCCCTTGCTTACGCCATTGATTGCTAATGCCATCTGCTCAACCGCTTGTAAGGTTGCCTGTAAACGTTTAATTTGTCCAGAGGTATCTTGAACCACCAGGCGCAGTTTATCACTAATTTCGTGAGTTGCCTGGTTCGTCCTGTCTGCCGCGAAGGTGATGTTGCCATATTCACGGCTAATCTGATCTATGTTCTTAGTCATTCCGCTAATGGTCTCTCGAAGTGACCTCACCATCCGTGCCAATGCCTGCCCAATGGCATCATTTTCGGAACGCGCTCTGAGGTCCAACGTTAAATTTCCGCTTGCAATCTTTTCCGCGATGGAATTAATCTGCAATAGGTACTCGCGAATTTGTTGTTGGGCATTTAGTAGATCTCGAATCTCATCCCAACCCCGAATCTCTTTGCCTTGCCCCAAATCCCCCTCCGCCAATTGTCGAGCAGAGCGTGCCAACTCGTGAATCGGCAAGACAATGCGTTTTAATGCCAAGAGCAGTAGAAAGTAAGCTGGCGTCACCAACATTGCTGCCAAAATCATTCCGGTTAAGGTCACGCCTTGCCTCCCCAAAATAAACCCCGCTGTCGCCGCAAGAGACGTCATCCCCACCACAATGGCATTGAGGCGAGAAGCTATCCCACGACCGAAGATACGATAAATCACTCCCAAGGTAAGCAACGCCACTACCAGAATCAAGATCACAAACGTCCATCCATTCATCGCCCGAAGCACGTTTTCAATTGCAGTCCAAATCGTTGCCATTAGCTCGCTCCTTCAAATGAACGATTTCGCTTTCTCCCCAAATGCAGTTTACATAAGAGCAGAAGATCCTCTCTGTAAAGAAAAAGTTAAAACCTGCTAAAACCGTCATTAAACAGATAAGGCGCCGTTATGTTGGCGCCTCATCTCTCTACAAGACAAGTGGAACCCTATTCATTTACATAACTCAGCCACTCTGCAGACCGCGGGTGCTCACCCTGTACAACGGCGCGGAAAACCTTTGCAAGTGCGCGGGTAATTGGACCGGCTTTTCCATTTCCGATAACTCGAAAATCAATCTCGGTCACCGGAACCACCTCAGCGGCCGTGCCACAGACAAAGATCTCATCGGCGATATAAAGATGATCGCGACTAATCTGGGTTTCAACCACCTGATAGCCCAAATCTCTCGCCAAGGTTATTAACGAATCACGGGTGATTCCTTCCAACACCGCCCAAGTACCCGGTGTATAAATCACACCATGACGAACGATAAAAAGGTTTTCACCAGTGCACTCTGCCACATAACCCTGGGGATCAAGCATTACCGCTTCATCAAACCCTAGCCGCACCGATTCGGTTTTCGCCAACACGCTATTGGCATAGTTCCCGGTTACCTTGGCCTTGGTCATCATCACATTGGGGTGATGGCGCGTGTAAGATGAAACATTCATCCGCACCCCTTTTTCCTCCGCCTCATCCCCGAGGTAGGCTCCCCAAGGCCAGGCCGCAATCCCCACGCGCGCAACGCCACTATCCAGGTTCAAATCTCGCTTATCACTTTCATGAAAAACCAAAGGTCGAATGTAACACGCCTGAAATCCATTCGCCCGCACCACGTCTTTGCATGCTTCCCCCAATTGTTCGGGAGTAAATGGGAGCGAGCGGAAGCCCAGGATCTTCGCTGAGTTGACCAGGCGAATCATATGCTCTTTTAACCGAAAAATCGCCGGTCCGCGTTGTGTGCTATAACAGCGAATACCCTCAAAAACTCCTAAACCGTAATGCAATGCCGTATTGAGAAAGTGCACCGTAGCCTTTTCGTACTCCACAAGTTGACCATCTAACCAAATGTAACGTGACTCAGCCATAATGATTCCTCCATTCCAGGTAGTTTAGTCTAACCGCTCGATGATCGCCTGGGTCATCGCGGTTGTGGTCAATGATCCACCTAAATCTCGTGTACGTGCCCCCTTGGTAATAGCTTGATCCACCGCTTTCTCAATTGCTCTTGCTTCCTGCTCCAGCCCTAAGGAATAACGCAATAACATAGCCGCACTTAATATTGCCCCAATGGGATTGGCAATCCCCTGCCCGGCAATATCTGGCGCCGAGCCATGAATGGGTTCATACAGCCCACCATACTGCCCATTTAGCGAGGCTGAAGGGAGCATCCCCATTGAACCAGCCAATACTGCAGCCTCATCAGTGAGAATATCCCCAAACATGTTTTCGGTGACGATAACGTCAAAAGACTGGGGAACGCTTACCAAACGCATGGCAGCCGTATCCACCAATACATGCTCTAATGTCACATCGGGATAACGCTGAGCCACCCGATTGGCAACCTCTCGCCATAAACGAGACGATTCCAGTACATTAGCCTTGTCCACCGAACTTACTTTTTTACGTCGTTGGCGCGCTAAACGAAACGCTAAATCTACGATTCGCTCAATCTCGTTCTCAGTATACTCCAGGGTATCTACTGCCCGTTGTTGCCCATCCACCCAGTCCCGTTTCTTAGGCCGGCCAAAATACAGGCCACCGGTTAATTCACGAACGACAATCAGATCTACACCTAAAAGCCGATCCGATTTTATAGGTGAAGCCTCAATGAGCGCTGGGTGAACCCGTACCGGGCGCAAATTTGCAAACACCCCTAACCCTTTACGTAAACCCAGTAACCCCTGTTCTGGACGAACCGATGCACGCGGGTCATCCCATTTTGGCCCTCCTACCGCTCCCAGCAATACCGCATCCGCGGAACGACAAGCTTGTAGGGTCTCTTCAGGTAACGGATTGCCGGTTTTATCAATTGCACTCCCCCCAATCAGGTATTCTGTAAATTCAAATTTATGATCATAATGCCGCCCAACGGCTTCTAAAACCTGCACAGCAGCGCTCACAACCTCTGGCCCAATTCCATCTCCGGGTAAGAGGACAATGTTAGCCTTCATGTTGTTGTCTCCTGCTCAATTCCCATATTCCGTATTCAATCGAATCGGCCAATGCAAACCATGAAGCTTCGATAATATTGGTTGAAGCGCCGACCGTACTCCACTGGCTGACTCCGTTGCTGGTGTCAATCAGTACCCGCGTGGTTGCCATAGTGCCGTGATTACCATCCAAAATGCGCACTTTATAGTCCTTGAGATGAAAATGATCTATTTCAGGATAAAATGGACGCAGGGCCTTTCGCAGTGCCCGATCCAACGCGTTCACCGGCCCATTGCCATCTGCAGCTGTATGGATAATCTCACCGTTCACACGGACTTTGACCGTTGCCTCAGCAATCATCCCACGCCCTTGACGATGTTCAACACTGGCCGTAAAGTCAATTAATTCAAAAGGCGGTTGATAGTCCGGTTGGCGTCGTCGCAGCATCATCACGACTGAAGCCTCGGCGGCTTCAAAGGAAAAGCCTTGGGCTTCCATGGATTTCAGATCCTTCAAGGCTGAGGCTATGTCAAACTTCTTGTCCAAGTCCAAACCGTACTCTTCAGCCTTGCTGAGTAAATTGCCTCGTCCTGAAAGTTCCGAAACCACCACGCGACTGCGGTTACCTACCAATTCGGGATCAATATGCTGATAAGATCGGGGAGTACGTCGCATGGCCGCCACATGGATACCGCCTTTGTGAGCAAATGCCGCTCGCCCTACATAGGGCAAATGCTCATCTGGGGCTAGATTGGCAACCTCGGCAACATAATGGGAGAGGTCGGTTAATTTGACCAGATGTCCTTCTGGCAAGGCCTTAAGGCCCATCTTCAATTCCAAATCGGGAATAATGGAGCACAGATTAGCGTTTCCACACCGTTCGCCATAACCGTTTATCGTTCCCTGGACTTGAACACAACCTTCACGCACGGC
>NZ_JBWGPQ010000057.1:0-1704 GCF_056331585.1 Thermanaerothrix sp. | reverse complement strand
GTTCGCCATAACCGTTTATCGTTCCCTGGACTTGAACACAACCTTCACGCACGGCTACTAAAGAGTTCGCCACCGCACACTCACTATCATTATGAGCGTGAATACCGAGTTGTGCCTCTGGAAAACGCGTCCGTACGGCACGTACAATCTCCCCTACTTCCCAGGGAAGAGTGCCTCCATTTGTATCGCACAGTACCAGTGTTTCCGCACCTCCGCGTAAGGCAGCTTCTAATGTTGCCAGGGCATAGTCGGAATCTTCCTTGTAACCATCAAAGAAGTGTTCGGCATCATAAATGACGCCGCGCCCATGTCGCACTAGATAGGCGACACTTTCCTCGATCATCCTTAGGTTGTTTTGGGGCGTTGTACGGATCACCTCATGCACATGGAGAAGCGAAGATTTGCCTACCACGGTGCAATAGGGTGTTTGGGCTTCGAGCAAGGCACGAATATTTTCATCCTCATCTGCACGCTTTTCTGCCGCACAGGTCATACCAAAAGCTGCAATCTTGGCATGACGCCACTCCATATTTACGGCACGCCGAAAGAACTCAGCATCTTTGGGGTTCGATCCGGGCCAGCCCCCTTCGATAAACGCCACGCCCAGATCATCTAAACGCCGCGCTATATTTAACTTATCGTCAATGGAAAAAGAAATATCGGTCCGCTGTGAGCCATCGCGTAAGGTCGTATCATAGATCTGGATCATGGCTACCACTCCCTACCAACTAAGACGTTTGGCCTCAAATGCAGCAATTTCTTGCTCAAGGCTTAACAAATACCCAAGTTCATCAACACCTCGTAGCAGGCAATCTTTAGCAAAAGGATCAACCGGAAAATAGGTTTCCCCACCTGCCCAGGACAAGGTTTGAGTTTCAAGATCTATGGTCACGGTCTGGGAAGGATCACCCCCTAAAAGACGGACGAGTTCCTGATGAACTTCGGGTGACACCGTTACCGGTAATAAGCCATTTTTCAGCGCGTTATTGCGAAAGATATCCGCAAATGAGGTAGAGATAACGGCGCGAAATCCCCATCCTAGCAAAGCCCAAGCCGCGTGTTCGCGCGAAGATCCGCACCCAAAGTTGTCACCCGCCAATAAAATCTGCGCCCCCCGGTTTTCGGGATAATTCAGAACAAATGCAGGATCCGGCTGTCCATCAGGAAGATACCGCCAATCCGCAAAGAGACTTGCCCCTAAACCGGTTCGATCTGTGGTTTTCAAGAAGCGGGCGGGTATGATCTGATCAGTGTCAATATTGTCAACGGGTAAAACCACAACCCGAGAGGACAACTTAGTAAAGGGTTCCATGAATAACCTCCACTAAAGCAACGTGCGCGGGTCAGTAATGACACCAAAAATCGCTGTAGCCGCGGCGGTTAGCGGGCTAGCCAAAAACGTGCGTCCTCCCCGCCCCTGACGGCCTTCAAAGTTGCGGTTGCTAGTACTCACCGCGTACTGGCCCGGCTCAAGCGCATCGCCGTTCATGGCAATACACATCGAGCAACCTGGCTCCCGCCATTCAGCACCTGCTTCTTTGAAGATGCGGTCCAAGCCCTCTGCCTCCGCGGCTCGTTTAACCTGTTGGGACCCCGGCACGACCAAGAGGCGCACATTCGAAGCCACCTTCCGCCCTTTTAGCAAGCTAGCTGCCTGACGTAAATCGGATAACCGCCCATTGGTACAAGACCCGATGAAGACCA
>NZ_JBWGPQ010000056.1:0-9647 GCF_056331585.1 Thermanaerothrix sp. | reverse complement strand
TGGGCGTGATCGGGGTGGGCAACATCGGCAAAGCCGTCCTGCGGCGGGCGCGTGCCTTTGGGATGAAATTGCTGGGTAACGATATTGTCCCGATTGCTCCTGATTTCATCGCCGAATTCGGGGTGGAAATGACCACCCTGCGCGATCTGTTGGAGCGGTCTGATTTTGTCAGCCTGAACTGCGATCTCAACCCCACCAGTTATCACCTGATCAACGCCGAAACCTTGGGCTGGATGAAACCAACGGCAGTGCTCATCAACACCGCGCGCGGCCCGGTGGTGGATGAACCGGCCTTGATCGCAGCACTGCAGAGCGGGCGCATCGCCGGGGCGGCGCTGGATGTGTTCGAGGTCGAACCGCTGCCGCTCGATTCGCCCCTGCGGCGGATGGAGAACGTCCTGCTGGCGGCGCACAACGCCAACGCCAGCCCCGCCGCCTGGGAGCGTGTGCATTGGAATACCCTGCGCAATTTATTCGCGGGCTTGGGGCTGCCGACCGATGAGTTGGCTACCTGGCACGCCCGCTTGAGCCCGAGTTAATTGAGGTAGATGACGATGTCTTCCGATGAACGATACGTTTTGATTACCGGAGCAGCAGGGGGGATTGGCCGCGCTACGGTGCGCCTGTTTGCCGAACGCGGTTGGCGGGTGATCGGCGTGGATCGCGCCCCCTTTGGCGCGGACTTTCCTGCCAATGGCTTGTTCATTCAATCCGACATCGCCCAGGCCGAAAACATCACCGCTATCTTCGAGCGCGCCCAGACCTTCACCGACCGCTTGCATGCATTGGTCAACAACGCTGCCATTCAGATCGCCAAGCCCTTCTTGGAGACCACCGTCGAAGAATGGGACGCCGTGATGGCCTCGAACCTGCGCTCGGTCTTCCTGGGGGTCAAACTAGCCTATCCTTTGCTCAAGGCCGCCGGCGAGAGCGCCATTGTCAACGTCTCATCGGTGCACGCCATTCAGACCTCGGCCAACATTGCCGCCTATGCCGCCAGCAAGGGCGGCTTGCTGGCACTGACGCGCGCCATGGCGATTGAATTTGCGCCGGATAACATCCGCGTCAATGCCATTTTGCCTGGCGCGGTGGATACGCCGATGTTGCGGGCCGGGCTTAACCGTGGTCATGTGAGCGGTGAGGACATTCACGAACGTCTGGAGAATCTGGCCCGCCGCACCGTCAACGGGCGCATCGGTCAGCCGGAAGAGATTGCCCGCGCCATTTACTTCCTGGCTGACTCGCGCGAATCCTCATTCATGACCGGCCAGGCGCTGGTGGTAGACGGCGGTGCTACAGCAAGATTGAGCACGGAGTGAGGCGCGTGAATCGTCAAGCGTTGAAGCATATCGTTCCCTCCCCCCTCTGGCGTCTGGGCTCGCAGACCTATTGGGGCTGGCGCAACCGTGGGCGGCATGTGGTGGCACGCTGGCTCAGCCCACGCTGGGCGGAGAATCGTCGCCGCCTTGAATCCTACCGCAACCGCCACGCCGGGCAGCGTTGTTTCATCATCGGCAACGGACCGAGCCTACGCAAGATGGATCTTTCACCCTTGCGTCACGAGATCACCTTTGGCCTCAACCGCATCTACCTGCTCTTCCCCGAGGTGGGTTTCACTACCACCTACCTGGTTTCGGTCAACGATCTGGTGCTCCAACAGTGCGCCGATGAGATCAGAGCCCTCACCTTACCCAAGTTCATCACCTGGCGCGCCCGCCGCTGGTTCATCGATGATCCGAATGCCCTCTTCCTGGATACCGATTACACCGGGGTGGAAAATTTCAGCGGTGACGCCACAGCGCGCCTCTTCGAGGGCTTTACGGTGACCTATGTGGCCATGCAACTGGCCTTCTTCATGGGCTTTGCGCAAGTTATTCTGATCGGGGTGGATCACAACTTCGCTACCCAGGGCCCACCCAACGCGGCAGTGATCTCGGAGGGTGATGACCCTAACCACTTTGCGCCTAACTACTTCGGTAAGGGCTTTAAGTGGCAACTGCCGGATCTGGAAGGCTCGGAACGCGCCTATCGGATGGCGCGCGCCGCGTACGAAGCCGCTGGGCGCACCATTTTGGATGCCACCGTGGGAGGCAAACTGACCATCTTCCCCAAGGTGGATTACAATCATTTATTCGATTGACCTCGGATGCCCCAACTACCGCTCGTCTCGATCATTACTCCCTCCTTTAACCAGGCGCCCTACCTGGAGACCACTCTGCGTTCGGTGCTGATGCAGGACTATCCGCGCATTGAATATCTTGTTGTGGACGGCGGCTCCACTGATAGCAGTGTGGAGATCATCCGCCGTTATGCCGACTGCCTGGCCGGGTGGGTCTCCGAGCCAGACCGTGGGCAAGCCGATGCTATCAACAAGGGGTTTGCCCGCGCCCAGGGCGAGATCGTTGCCTGGGTCAATTCCGACGATGCCTATTACACCCCCCAAGTGGTCAGCCAGGCGGTGGCGGCGCTGCAAGCCCACCCCGAAGCCAGCATGGTCTACGCGGATGGAGTAATGGTGGATGCACAAGGCTATCTGCTCGACTGGCACCGCTATCCACAGTATGACCTGGTAGATTTGCTCGCCTTTGAGGTGCTACTCCAACCAACCGTCTTCATGCGCCGCAGTGCCCTCGAAGCCGCCGGCTACTTGCGGCCCGACTTGCACCTGATCCTGGATCATGATCTGTGGATTCGGCTGGCGGCGATTGGGCCGCTTTATCACGTGAACGGCTTCTGGGCTGTCGAACGCACCCATGAGCAAGCCAAGACCATCGCCCAAGCCGCCACCTTCGTGCAAGAAGCCTTTACCCTGATCCGTTCCTTGGAACAAGATCCACGTTTTACCGCCGTATTTTCCGCCTACCGCCGACGCATCTACGCCGGGCTGCACGTCTTTGCTGCGCGGCGGCTGATTGATGCCGGGCAACCGCGCGAAGCTCTCCGACATTTTGCTCATGCCTGGCACTGGCAACCGCGTCAGGTCATCCGGCGTTGGTACAAGGTGGTACAGGCACTGGGGGGGACCTTAGGACTGCAGTCTCTCTTCCTCGGATATCGCTCCCTGCGGCGGCGAGCTCAACATGGACGCAAACGCTTGACCCTCACCGCGCGGGGATTTCAATGGCTGAGCGAAACCTCATGACCGACCTGCCGCTGGTCTCCATTGTCACGCCTTCATTCAATCAGGCACGCTTCCTAGAAACCACCATCCAGTCCGTGCTAAGCCAGGACTATCCCCACCTGGAATACCTCATCGTGGATGGCGGTTCCACCGATGGTAGTGTAGAGATCATCCAGAAGTACGCCGATCGCCTGGCCTGGTGGGTCTCTGAGCCCGACCGCGGCCAGACCGATGCGATCAACAAGGGCTTTGCCCATGCCCATGGGGAGATCCTGGCCTGGCTCAACTCTGACGATACCTACGAGCCCGGCGCGGTGTGCGAGGCAGTGGCATACCTGCAAGCCCATCCCGAAGTAGGTATGGTTTATGGGGACGCCAACTACATTGATGAGCACGGACGCGTGATCGGGCGCTTCCCCGCCGCACAGACCGATTACCATCGCCTGCGCCGCGGCTACGTCCACATCCCTCAGCAGGCTGCCTTCTTCCGCGCCGCCTTATGGCGCAAAGTCGGCCCGCTTGATCCCACATTCTACTTCGCCATGGATTACGACCTGTGGGTGCGCCTGGCCCGTGAAGCCCCACTGCATTACGTCCCGCGGGTGTGGGCCAACTTCCGCCTGCACAGCGATGCCAAGACCATTATGGCCGATGACCGCTGTTGGCCCGAGATGCTGCGCGTCCACTTTCGCGATGGAGGCTCCTGGTTCTCACCCATCGTTGCCAAATACTTGGTGCGAAAAGTAGTTGCCCCCTACCTGCGCTGGCGGCGGCAGCGCCTCTTCCGGCGGTATCATCAAGGCAGAGGTGAATGATGCCCCGTGGCCTTCCCAAGTCGATTCAGCCCTTCGAGGGCGGTAACCTGATCACCCGTGCCCGCTTAATTCTGCGCTTGCTGCGTGATCGGCGGGTGCACCCATTGTTAAAAGCCATCCCGGTGCTCGCCGTGGCGTATCTATTCATCCCCGATCTGGTGATCGGGCCGCTGGATGATGCCACCGTGGTGTGGCTGGGGATGGCCATTTTCGTTGAACTCTGCCCGCCCGAGGTGGTGGCCGAACATTGGCGGGCATTGGTCGAGGGCGTGCCGCCCACACCAACCGGCACACCCAATGACATTGTTGACGGCGAGTACCGTGAGATCAACGATTGAAAGCCCGATTGGGATGGGAGTGTTTCAAGTAAGCCTCAACCTGCTCGCCCGCCGCGTGGGCTAAAACCTCTTCTGGTGAACCCATCTGCACAATGCGCCCCGCCAGCATGATTCCCAACCGTGTGCCCAGTCGCCGTGCCTCATCGAGATCATGGGTGACCAGGAGGGTTGTGGTTTGGGTTTCGCACCAAATGTCTTGAAGATCGGTATACAGACGTTCACGGGTCGGAGCGTCTAAGGCGGCAAAGGGCTCATCCAACAGGAGTAGAGCCGGTTCTAGGGCCAATGCCCGTGCCAGGCTCACCCGCTGCGCTTCGCCACCCGAAAGTTTGGCTGCCGGCCAATGTGCCAGGTGGCGGATACCCAATCGTTCCAGCCAATGCTCAGCCCGCCGCCGTACCTCGGTGCGCGGTAGGCCGCGGAAACGCAACCCCAAGATGACGTTATTCCACACACTGGTATTGAGCAACAGCGCATCTTGCAAAACCAGGGCAATCTGACGGCGGTAAGCGAGATCATTCGCCGGTAAGTGACCGTTTAAGCGGATCTCCCCCTGCATCGGTTTGAGAATGCGTGCCAACGCCAGCAAGAGGGTGCTCTTGCCACAACCATTCGGGCCCACAATCGCCAGCACGTCCCCTCGCTCGAGGCTTAAGTGCTCCACGTGGAGGGTAAAGTGAGGTGCGCGGGGTAGATAAAGGTCGCGAACCTCAAACCAGGGCTTCATCGCCGTCCTCGCTGTTGAATCACGGTCAACCCCCAGTTAACCAAAAACGTCAGACCTACCAATAACCCACCGAGCACGAGCGCACGGTCAAACGCGCCGCGGCTGGTCTCCAAAACAATGGCTGTGGTCAAGACCCGCGTCTGTCCCTTTATATTTCCCCCGACCATCATCGCGGCACCCACCTCGGAAATCACCGCCCCAAAGCCAGCCATGAGAGCCGCCAGCAGTGGTAATCGCGCTTCTATCCATAAGGTCAGCACTTGCTGCCAGGTGCTGGCGCCCAGCCCCGCCAGTTGCCAGCGCAGACGCTCATCCATCTGTTGGAGGGCTGAGGCGGTCAACCCGACCACAACCGGCAGGGCGATCAACGTCTGGGCAATAATGATCGCCGTAGGCGTATAGATAAGGTTTAACATTCCCAATGGCCCCGAACGCCACAACAACATGGCTACCACCAGCCCCACTACCACCGGCGGTAATCCCATTCCGGTATTAACCAGGCTGAGCAACATGGTCTGCCCCCGGAAACGGCTCAACGCCAGCGCCGTGCCCAACGGCAGCCCAACCAACAGGCTGATCAAGGTCGCTGTCAGCGAAACCCGGAGCGAGAGAAGGGTAATGGCAAGAATCTCGGCGTCCATGCCTGTTTTTCGTCTTATTAGGGTTACTCCGCATCCGGAAAGAAGAGCGGTTGGCCGTATTGTTCGACGCCAAAACTCGCGATGAGTTTTTGTGTTTCAGGATGAATGAGAAACGTCATCAAGGCAACCGCGCCGGCATAATTCACCTTCGGCCACCGCTCAGGGTTCACGGTGATGACGTGGTAAATGTTTTGCAATTTCTTATCACCTTCCACAAGAATTTCAAGCCCAATGCGGTCTCGGTAGGCCAGAAATGTGCCGCGGTCGCTCAAGGTATAAGCCTGTTTTTCTGCTGCCACCATCAGTGTGGCCCCCATGCCCTGCCCAGTCTCCAGATACCAGGGCTGTCCCCGCGGATCCAGATTCAGGTCTCGCCAGAGGCTCAATTCCAAAACATGGGTGCCTGAATTATCCCCCCGCGAGATAAATAAAACGCCTTTCTCCGCTATGGTGCGCAGCGCAGTGACCACGTCTAAGCCACGAATCTGAGCCGGGTCGGCCGGCGGACCCAGGAGGACAAAATCGTTATGCATAACCCGCACCCGGTCCTTCCCCCAGCCGGCTTGCATAAAGGCCTCTTCAGCCTGAGGCGAATGCACCAGCAGGACGTCCGCATTGCCTTCCTCACCCATCTTGAGCGCTTGGCCACTCCCCACCGCAATGGTCTTGACCTGGTAACCACTTTGGGCCTCGAAGCGGGGGATTAAGACATCCAACAACCCCGAGTCTTGGGTGCTGGTCGTAGTAGCCAGGATGAGCACAGATCCTCCCGTCTGGGCTGTGGCGTTAGGCGTCAGAGAGTGAGATTGGGGTGTACAGGCGACCAAGATCACAAGAAAGATCAAACCAATCCGAGCATATCGGTTCATACGTCTATCTCCAGGTTGAAAATATCACCACTGCACGTTGTGCGATAGCCGGGCAGAGCCGCAACCGCGTTGCGAAATACGGCCGTATTCAAACCATCTAACAAGGGAAGCAGTTGTTCCCAATGCTCACGCTCAAAAACCAGGTCATAGCGCTCTTCAAAAAGGGGGATAAAATCCAGGCCAAAATGAACAGCCGCCGCCTGCAAGCCAATGGTGACATCGGCCTGCCCCCAAGCAATCCGAGCAGCGGCTTCGGTATGCGTCGAGGCCACCCAAGAAGGGGCTTCAAGCCGGAGCCCCAGTTCTCGGAGGCGGCGCTGCAGCCACAAATGCGTGCCCGAGCCAGGGTTACGTCCCACCCAACGTATCCCCGGGCGTGCCAGGTCACCGAGATCACGAATACCGTGGGGGTTACCCGGCGGCAGGATCAACCCTTGGACACGATGAGCAAGTGTTACGACAGATACGGCCCGATCCGGGAAAAGATAGCGGAGGGTTTCCAGGTTGAACTCCCCATTTGTCTCATGCAGGTGTGCCCCCGCCAATTGGCAGAAACCCTGGCGCAGGCCGACCAGCCCGTTGAGCGATCCCGTTGACATCAGCAGTAAGAACAGGTGCGGTTCCACCTGATTGGCCAGAAGTTCCAAGGCCAAATCATGGCTCCCGGCAAAAAGAATCACGGGCTGATGGGTGAGGGGCAAGACCCAGTTTTGGAGCAGCAAACCATTGGCGCAGGCACGGTAGTATTTTTCGGTCGTCCGCCCGCGTTTACACACCTCAGCCAGGTACACTAATCCCGCCTGTTGCAAGACCTGCACGTGATGTCGTACCCAGGCAGGGGACTGACCCACCTCCTGCGCCAATTGGGTCAGGGTGGCGGGTGCATGCATGAGCAGGCGCAAAAGATGAAGCCGGCGCTCGTCACTGGCGGCCTGCAAAGCGTTCAGGGTGGAGAGAGTCTGAAAGGTGTGCATCACGATTAAGGAAAAACTTAATCATCATGGCAATTATATCCTCATTTGGGGTAAATGGCCTATTTCAATTTTATCTTTTCGGGCTTATCGCCACAGCCACCACATACCCAGGGCAATCAGTGCCCCCAATATGCTCCCCACCGCCACCTGGCGTGGGGTGTGGCCGAGCATTTCCTTGAGCCGTTCCTGAGAGATGGGCTGGCCGCTGAAAAGTTCCTGAAACAGGACGTTGAGTTTCTGCGCGTGCACCCCCGCCTGACGACGCACCCCCGCCGCATCGTACAGCACGATCATCGTAATCGCCGTCCCCAAGGCGAAGACCGGATGATCAAAACCGTAATATAGGCCCACCGCCAATGTGGTCGCCACCATCAGCGCCGCATGAGATGAGGGCATGCCCCCCATGCTGAACCACAGGTTCCAGTTCCAGCGCCGGTTGACCCAGTAATCAATCGGTACTTTAAGAAACTGGGCTAACCACAGCGCCAGCAAGCCGGCCAACAGAGGACGGTTGGCTAAGAGCTGTTCCCACACCATTTAGAACGCTGCCTCCTCAGGGGGTTCTTCGGCTTCGGCGTTGAGACTGCGATCCAGTTCGCGCACACGCAACTCGGCCTGATCGAGCAGTGCCTGGCAGTGACGGATCAGTGCCTGCCCGCGTTCAAACAGGCGGATGGCCTCATCCAGGGGCTGCTGGCCGGCTTCCAAACGTTGCACCAACTGCTCCAGTTCGGCGTAGGCTTCCTCATAAGTAAGTGATTCCACGGCTTTCCAGGTCTCCGTCATGGCTACCTCCATCGGCGGGGGAAGTAGATTGGGGATGAAGCGATTCAACCCGCGTCACCAAATAGCCATCAGCCAGGTGGGCGTGCAAGGTCTCACCGCACTGGGCCTGCGCGACCCATCGCACCACCTGACCATCCGGGCGCTGCAAGATGGCATAACCGCGCGCCAACACCGCCCGCGGGTTGAGCGATTCGAGACGAGCATCCAGGCTTTCCAGGCGCAGACGGCGCAAATGCAATCCACTAATCATATGGTGAGCTGCCCAGGTGCTCAGGTAATCCAGGCGCTGACGATCCTCACGCACGCGGCGCAAGGGCGAAAGACGTTCCAATTGCTGCCGCAAAAGCACCAAGCGGTGCCTCTCGTCCTGCACCCGTGCTTCCAGCGCACTGGCCAGCCGCCGCTCCAACTGGCGCATCTTGTGGCGTAGTTCCATGCCATCGGGCGTAGCCGCCATCGCCGCTGCTGAAGGGGTAGGGGCACGCAGGTCGGCGGCGAAATCGGCTAAGGTGAAGTCGGTCTCATGGCCAATACCGGTGATGACTGGCGCCTGGGAAGCGGCGATCGCCCGCACCACTCGCTCGTCGTTGAACGCCCACAGATCTTCCAGCGAGCCCCCGCCCCGCGCCACGATGATCACACTGGGCTGGGCACGGCGATTCAGATCGGCGATGGCGCGCACCACCTCACCAACGGCTTCATCGCCTTGCACACTGACCGGTGCCAGCACCACCTCAACCAGGGGGTAACGCTGACGAATGATGTTAAGCATATCCTGGAGCGCGGCGCCGGTCGGCGAGGTCACCAATCCAATACGCCGGGGGAAGGCAGGTATGGGGCGTTTACGCGCGGGTTCAAAAAGACCCTCCGCTTCCAGACGTGCCTTCAGGCGTAAAAATTCCTGAAATAAGGCACCCTCACCCGCCAGGCGCAGGGCATCCACATAGAGT
The DNA here is from genome assembly GCF_056331585.1 of Thermanaerothrix sp. Classification (NCBI taxonomy): domain Bacteria; kingdom Bacillati; phylum Chloroflexota; class Anaerolineae; order Anaerolineales; family Anaerolineaceae; genus Thermanaerothrix; species Thermanaerothrix sp. The sequence continues at coordinate 426 of NZ_JBWGPQ010000056.1, read as the reverse complement.
TGATACTGCCCATCGCGCTCGTAGAGGCTGATATAGCCGTGCGCCTCCACCGCCAGCCCATTTTGCAATGCCACCCGCAGGCGCTGCGCCTGTGCGCGCCAGATGACGCAGCGCAGGGCAGCATATTCGTCCTTGAGGGTGAAATAAATGTGGCCCGAGGTAGGGCGCGAGAGGTTGGAGATCTCACCCTGCACCCACACATCTTGCAAGAGGTCATCGCTTTCAAGCAAGGTGCGCAGGTACTGGGTGAGGTCACTCACGCTCAACACCGCGCGGGGAAAAAGATTAAGTTGCTCCAATTCCATGGCGATTCAAGGATACCCTGCCCGTTCGCGCCTGTCAACGGAAAGAGAGCCGCGGGGTGTGGTAGAATACAAAACGGCTCGCTTCAATCTGCGGCCCGGGAGAAAGTATGCGGGTAGGTCA
>NZ_JBWGPQ010000055.1:0-11137 GCF_056331585.1 Thermanaerothrix sp. | reverse complement strand
GGAAATGGGGTGAAAAACTGGGGTTCAAATTATCCCCGCACGACTTTCGTCGAACATTTGCTGTGATGACCATCCGCGCTGGTGCCCCATCACGGTTGGTTCAGATTGCAGGACGTTGATCAAGATATCCGCATGGTCGAGTATTACACCCGCGATATAACAGCGGTTGATTTAGGCCCCTACTTTCCAATAACAAATATCCAACAGCGGGTTCGGGGTTCGAGTCCCCGGTGAGTCACACATGGTGCATTTTTGGGGGAACGCCGCCCCCGAGTTCCTGACGAGCCTGCCAAAGGGCAGGCTCTCTTAATCCCCCACACTATAACCAACATGCCCATTCCATGGACAACATTGGCTCCTGAAGTCCAGGTATCGCCTTCTCGATGAAGGGCTCCCAAGGTTATCCCCTGGCATGTTTCAGGGTTAAAATCAGTCAACTCGTCGTCGGTCAATCCAGCCCGCCTGCGCCAGATCAGCAAAGGCTCGAACGCTTGTAAGTGGCTCCTGTGGTTGAAACCAGTGGCAATCAGGCAATTTGGCTTGGGAATAAAACGATCCATGACCAAACCGATGGGGCAAAACCTCCCCCCGCAACGTCGCCGCAATGTGGGCTTGGCGATGATTGGACATAAAGGCGCCAACACGCCACCGCCAGCCGTTTGAGGCGGGGGGTAATCTTCGGAAATGTTCCCTCTCTTCAATCGCGTCGCCTTGGGCAAACCCTGATTCAGATCAACCCGGTCACCCGTGACTTTCGGCTAAAATTAATGTATGGACACCCAAGCCGCGCCCTACCTACTCGGCAGCGGCATCTTCCCCTCGCTCCCCCTTGGACGCTACCTGCCGCGTTTACCCGGTGGTAGCCTGCGTGAGTGGCTGTATACCCACGTCCCGGCCCAGGCATGGGTGCTTGATCCCCTTGGCTTACACCCCCAGGTAGCCCTCGAAGCCGCACAGGCCGGTTATCGCGTCCTGGTAGCCTGCAATCACCCTCTGCTGGCGTTTCTGCTCCAAAACCTGGCCGCCGGCACGGGTGGAGATGCTTTCCGCAAAGCCCTGGCCGCCCTGCTGGCCACCCGCCGCGGGGAGCAACGCCTGGAACAGTACCTGCTCAGTCTTTATCAGACCACCTGTCCACGGTGTAAAGCCGTTCTCCCGGCCTCGGGTTACCTCTGGCAGCGCGGCGCTCATCAACCCCATGCACGCCTGCTCCACTGCCCTCATTGCGGCGAACAAGGGGAATTCACCCTCACCCCCGAGGATCTGGCTATCTTGCAATCTATTGGCGCGGCGCCGCTCCACCGCGCGCGGGCACTCAGCCGTCTTGGCGCCGCGGCCGAAGGTGAAGCGCGCTCCGCCGCCGAAAACCTGCTGCACCTCTACCCACCCCGCGCACTGACGGTGCTCTTCACCCTGCTCAATCGCAGCGAAGGCCCCGGCCTCACCCCTGAACAGCGTACCTTGCTCCATGCCCTGTTGATTCCCCTGCTCGACCGCGGCACAGCGCTCTGGCCGTGGCCGCACACCCCGCTGCGCCCGCGCTTAGTACAATCCCCACCTGTCTTCATGGAGATCAACTTGATGCAGGCGTTGGATGACGTCCTTGCCCTCTGGGCCGAGTTTACCACACCCATCCCGCTTACCCAATGGCCAGCGTTACCCCCGCCGGAGGGAGGGATTTGCCTCTTCCGCGGGCGTATGCGGACCCTGGCTACCCAACCCAACCTTCCTGCCTTTGGCGCGGTGCTGGCCGTGCTCACCCGCCCTAGCGCGGCCTTCTGGGGGCTCTCGGTCTTATGGACCGCCTGGTTGTGGGGCGGGGATGCCGCCCGCCCTCTGCTAGGATTTCTCAACCCACGTGCCGCAGCTTGGAACTGGCTCGCACATGCCTTGCACCATGTCCTACGCCCGCCGGTACGCCTGGTGTATCCGGAAACCCCGCTTTGGCTGATGGCGGATGAACTGACCCCAGCAGCCGCTTTAGCCGTTTTCCTGGGAGCGCACACTGCCGGGTGGGAGGTTAAAGCGCTGGCGTATGATCCCGAAGCGCCGGCCCTGCAAACCACCTGGCAGGTGCGCACGACGCCACTCCCCACCCCTACCGATAGCCCCAAGCGCTGTCTGCACCAGGCGCTTCTGCGCCACTTGAATGACCGCGCCGAACCTGCCGACTACCTCCCACTCTTTCTGGAGGGCATCCTGGCCTTGAGCGCACACGGCTACCTGCCCGCTACCATCGAGGACATGCCCACCGGTTATGCCGGACGCCTGCAGACCCTGGTGAACGAAGTCCTGGCCGATGCGACCACCTTCACCCGCCTGCACGCCCGCGCCGAGGGCGAAAGTGGCCCGCGTTGGGGGTTGATCGTTCCGCCCTCCCCCGAGACCCTGCCCCTAGCCGACCGCGCTGAAAAGGCCATGGTCGGTTATTTGCTCAACCATCCCACGGTGACTGCGATAGAGATCGAGAAAACTATACGCCGGCACTTTCCCGGCCTGATCACACCGCGGCGGGCCCTGCTACGAGCGATTCTCACCTCCTACGCGCAAGAGATGGAGACCCAAACCGGGCAGTGGCAACTCCGCCCCCAGGATCAGCCCGACCAGCGCCGCCGTGACCTGCAGGCCGTGGCACACGCTCTGCGCCACCTGGCGGCGCGGCTGGGGTATCAAGCAGAGGGAGAAAATCCCCTGCTCTGGCGGCATCCGCCCAGCAATGAAGTACGCTATGCCTTTTACTTACTGGCCTCGGCCATGGTATGGCGATTTCTCACTGCGCCCCAGCCACAGGCCCATCACCACGTGCTGGTGTTGCCGGGCAGTCGCGCCGGCCTGCTGGCTTATAAACTACAGCGCGACCCGCGCCTGGCAGCGGTCCTGCAACACGGCTGGCACGTGCTCAAATTCCGCCACCTGCATCGCGTAGCCGGCCAATCGGACCTCAGTCATGACCTGTGGGATGCCCTGCTAGATAGCGACCCGCCCCTCTGGCGCGAGACGGCGCAGATGAGTATGTTCTAGGCCATGCGCCGACTGAGCAACAAATCAGCAATGATGAAATCCAGTGGTTCGTCAATATCCAGCGCCTCTTCGCGCGGGATCTCGAAGAGATACGGTCGCTCGCCGATGCGGTTGCGCCGCTGCACTAACGTCTGGCGAGTGAAGAGGTAAAGGCACGAGTTTTCTTCGTAGATAGGGGGCAAATCCTGCGTGCGCAAAAGGATATTCGGATTATGGTTGATCGGGCGCGCCAATTGATCCCACAGGCGGGTTTGGATGCGCGTTACCCCGAAGAGGCTATCGTAAGCCGGATAAAGGTCGAGCAGGGTTTGGATTGCTCGTTCAATCGTCTCGGGGCGCAGCAGCGGGTTGGTGCTATGGGTTTGGAGGTAAAAATCGGCTTCCAGCAAGGCGGTATCGTGCATCAAGATTTCGTTCATCGGCACGGCATCTCCGCACAGATGCGGGGGGCGCTCAATGATCACCACCTGGGGATAGTGCTCGCGCAGGCCCTCGATGATGATCAGCGAATCGGTATCCACAGCGATTTGGGTGATCGAGGGGCAGTGCCGAAGGGTATCCAGGATGTGATGAAAGAGCGGCTTTCCCGCTAGCGGGCGATAGTTTTTACCCGGCACCCGCTCGGAGTGGTGGCGCATTGGCACCAGAGCCACGACGGTTGATCGTTCTGCCATGGGATTTACCTCCCCTGCTGGTCGTCTTCCCAGGTGTGCAGGGCTGCCTGCATGGCCTCCGTCACCTCGCGGAAGAGCGCTGTCTCAAACGAGAAGCGCGCGCCCGCTGTGCGATAGAGTTCGGGCAGGGGGCGACTGCCGCCCAGCGCCAACGCACGGCGGTAAGCGGTGACGGCCTCACCTTGATCGCGTTGGGCGTTACGCCAAACCTGCAGCGCGCCCAGTTGCGCCAGTCCATACTCGATGTAGTAGAACGGCACCTCGTAGATATGCAGTTTGCGCTGCCAGCCAGTCTTCATTTCCTCCTCCAGCCCGCTCCAATCCACGCCGGCCATGAAGCGCTGCCAAAGCGCTGCCCAAGTCGCATCGCAGCGGGCGGGATCTACGGCCTCTTCAGGATGGGTATACGCCCAGTGCTGGAAGCCATCCACCACCGCCATGAACGGCCAGAAGAGCAACGCCCCTTCCATTTGTTCCACGCGGGCGCGGTTAGCCTCGGCAGTTGGATAAAAACCACCGCGGGCCGCTTCGAGGTAGGGTAGGGTCAGGTATTCCATGCTCATCGAGGCCACCTCGGCGAACTCCATCGGAATCTCTAGCAGGTGCACCAGACGGATAGGGGCGGTTTCAAAGACGTGGAAGGCATGTCCGCCCTCATGCACCAAGGTGCTTACATCGTCATGGATGCCAACCGCGTTCATGAAGATGAAAGGACGGCGCTGAACGGCGAACTCCGTGCAGAACCCACCGGGGGCTTTGTTCTTGCGGTTTTCCAGATCCAAGAGGTTTTCGCGGCGCATGATCTCAAAATACTGCCCCAGAGTGGCATCTACCTGGGCAAAGATGTGCATCGCGCGCTCGGCCAGTTCGTCAGCCACGCGGAAGGGGCGCAGCGGCGGGCGTTTCAGCGGGTCGGCTTCAAGATCCCAGGGGCGCAGGGTGGTTATGCCCATCAGCCGGCGGCGACGTTCGTACCGCGCCACAGCCTGCGGCACTACCACGTCGGCAATGGCCTCACGGAAGCGCTCACAATCGGCAGGCGTGTAATCGAAGCGCAGCAATTGCTGCCAGCGGTAGTCGCGATAACTGGCAAAGCCGGCGTTGTGGGCAATCTGCTGACGCAGGCGGAAGAGTTTGACCCACAGGTCGTTAAGCGCCGCGCGGTCGGCCATCTGACGCTGGGACACCAAGCACCAAGCCGCTTCACGCCGCGCCCGGTCGGGATCCTGTAGCACAGGACGCATCTGCTGAGGAGTGCGTTCCTGGCCTTCCCACATCACCGTTTGGGCGCCAACAATGCGATCATATTCCTGGACTAACTTTTGCTCCTCGGCCAACAGGGGCAAGTTTTCCTCACGGAAAAGCGCCACCTCGGCGCGCATATTGCGCAGGGGGATCTCAAACCCCGCCGGCTCTAGCCCGCTGGCGAGCAGTTTCTGTTTTAGTTTTTGTTCTGCAGCCATTGCCTGGGGAAAAACATGGTCAAAGAAAGCATCCAGGCGCTGGCGAGCCACTTCATCGGCGGTGTTGACAGCAGTCGCCACATGCAGGCGGCTGCGCAGTTCCATCAGCCGCTCATCCAACGCCGACCAATCTTCCAGCCAGGCATTGACCGTCTCCGCCCGCAAGGGGCGTTGGAGCAGATCCTGGTAGTAAGGCTCAAAATTCGTCCACGTCCAGGACATCAGGGTTGAGGCATCCGAGGGCAAATCGTTCCACATCGTTTTAGGCTCCATGATTGGCCGGGGGAAACCGGCACAAGGGTTGAATTACAGGCGGGCCAACGTGGTTACAAACGGCACCTGGTCGAACATCCAAAACGCCAGGGGCAGGCCCAACCCCAGGCTCAGACCGGTCAGCAACCAGGCCATCGTCATCCAGATCAGGCTGAACCACCAGCCGATGAGCAAGAAATACGCTGCGCGTACCAGAAAGGGATATTGGGGCAGATCGCGGTGGCGCAACTGCACCCGTCCATCCACAACAACCACCTGCGTTTCACGGCGCACGGGGCGCAGGGTCATGATCACGGGCAAGCGGTTGAGCAGCCACAGCCCCAGCGGAAGGCCAATGATGGTCACATTGAGCACCCAGGCGAGGGCCGTCACGATTCCGCCAACCCACAAGCCGATGAAAATGAAATACAGCAGCCGAATCAGACAGCCAGGGCCGCGTTCTTCTGACAGGACAACCGCAGCGGGGGAGGTCGGGGACATTGTTCTTTCTCCTTTGCAAGATAAGTGCCGTCCGGTGAGGATCAGCCCTTATATCTACGCATACGCGCGTCCGGGGGTTGCGCCGCGGCTCAGGCCAGGGGTGGCTTGCGTTGGTGCCAGTCGGTGACCAATTGATAGGCGTGGGCCGCTTTGAAGAGCACGTCTTCGCGGAAGTGCGGCCCCATCAGTTGAATACCGATGGGCATGCCATTGCCATCAAAACCAACCGGGAAAGCCAAGCCGGGTACGCCAGCCAGGTTACAAGGCAGGGTGAAGACATCCTCCAGGTACATCGCCAGCGGGTCTTCGGTGTGCTCGCCGAGGCGGAAGGCTGTGGTGGGCGCCACTGGCGCGGCGATGACATCCACGGATTCAAAAGCGGTTTCGAAATCGCGCTTGATCAGGGTGCGCACCTTCTGCGCCTGGCCGTAATAGGCATCGTAATACCCAGCGGAAAGGGCATAGGTGCCGAGCATGATGCGCCGTTTGACTTCAGCGCCAAAGCCCTGTCCGCGGGTGCGGCGGAACATCTCCCACAGAGCATCGCTTTCCACGCGCAGGCCGTAGCGCACGCCGTCGTAGCGCGCCAGGTTGGCCGAGGCCTCGGCGGGGGCGATCAGATAATACACCGGCAGGGCATATTCGGTATGAGGCAGGCTGACCTCGTGTACACTGGCGCCGAGCGATTCCAGCACAGCGATGGCCTGGCGCACTGCCTGCTCCACCTCCGGCTGCAACCCGCCGATGAAATACTCCCGCGGCACACCCACGCGCAGGCCGCGCAAATCGGGCTCCGCGGGCAAGGTGATGGTCGGGATGGGTACATCCAGGGTAGTGGAATCAAGGGGGTCGTAACCGGCGATCAGGCTGAAAAGCAGGGCCACATCGGCCACAGTGCGGGCAAAGGCGCCGACCGTATCCAGGGATGAGCCGTACGCCACCAACCCATAGCGCGAGACGCGCCCATAGGTGGGCTTGATTCCGCTCACGCCGCAGAACGAAGCCGGCTGGCGCACACTGCCGCCGGTATCGGTGCCCAACGCCGCCGGCACCATGCGCGCGGCGACCGCTGCTGCACTACCACCGCTGGAACCACCCGGCACGCGAGTGGTATCCCACGGGTTGCGGGTAGGGCCATAGGCCGAGTTCTCGGTCGAAGAGCCCATGGCGAATTCATCGGTGTTCGTCTTGCCAACCACGACTACCCCCGCTTCCAGCAAGTGCTGCACGGCGGTGGCGGTATACGGGGGAACAAAGTTTTCCAGGATACGCGATCCGCAGGTGCAGCGCACACCTTCCAGGGTCAGCAGGTCTTTGATCGCGATGGGCAGCCCCAAGAGTGGGGGTAACGGTTCATCGGGATGGTGGCGGGCTGCCGCGCGACGCGCGTCGGCGGCTTCGGCCTGGGCCAGCGCCAGGTCGGGGGTGAAGGTGATAAAGGTATGCAGGGTTGGCTCCAGGCGCTCAATTTGAGCCAGGCAAGCGCGGGTGAGGTCACGGCTGGAGACTTCGCCCTGCGCCAGCGCCGCCAGCGCCTGGTGCACGGTGAAATCGGTCAACGCAGTCATGGGCTACTCCAACACCGGGGGCACGCGGAACTGGCCATTCTCGACCTGGGGTGCGTTGCGCAGCAGCGCCTCGCGGCTGAGGCCGGCACGCGGCTCATCCGGGCGAAGAACGCTGCGCGGGGGCAACACGCTGGCCGTGGGCGGGATACCGCTGGTATCCAGTGTTTGCAAGCGCTCTGCGTATTCCAAGATGGCTGAAAGTTGCTGGCGATAGCGCTCCAGTTCGTCTTCGGTCAATTCCAGGCGTGCCAGATGGGCAATGTGTTCAACTTGTTCGCGTGAGAGGCTCATGCTTGCAATTATACGCGATTCTGGAGTAGAAAGCGCAGGCGCAGAGAGCAATCCAGATGCTTGGGGCACATGCCTTTACCAAACGCCTATATAATGAAATCGCTGGAGCAAAGAATGAATGCCCTGAGTCCCATAGGAAGAGCGTTTTTGCCCCTGATCCTGGCGGTAACGGTGTGCTGGGCGCTGGCAGCACGGCGGCGTTTCCGGTTGGGGTTTGGGGTGGGGCTGATCGTCCTCTGGACACCGCCGCTGGTGATTGCGATGGTGTCCCTGCCCCGCCCACGGGAATGTGCGGTTTCTCCGCTCGCCTGTGAATGGGTAGGCATTGGGATGTGGATCATGAGCGCATGGGTGCTGGTAAGCACCCTGGCCTACTTGGCGCTGGCAAGGGTGATTCACGCCTGGTACCACCGCTATGTGCTACCCAAAGGTGAGGCACGGCTCTTGCCCGGCGCAGGAAGGCAGGCCGCAATCTTTGGGTTGGGGCTGGTGGTTTCGGCGCTGGTGGGTGCCGCGCTGGGGCGGGGGGTGGTTTTTCTGGCGGAGCAAGGGGCGTTTGTGACCTGGAAATCGCTGGGACGACCCCCTGACGAGATCGGCCTGGGGATACTTCCCGAGGAACAACCCGTTGCCATCGCCTATGCTGATGTGGGGCGCGTTTATCTCCGCACCAACGCCAACCGCTGGGTGTGGACAGAGCGCGACCTGTGCCTTAAGCGGCGCCGTAGCGGGGAAAACTGCTGGATGCTGGTCTCTGATTCGAGATACATTCCTACACCTTTTCCATCACCGACTTGCCCTGAATTCACCTGGGTCTATCCCCTGGCGGGGAAAACTCTGCAACGTGTCCGCATTGTGGAGTGCAGTGGGATTTGGCGGGCGCACGCGGAGTATGCGCTTTTAGCCAGTGGTGAGGTGCGGGTGTGGTACCACGAGACGTTTTCTGACCCGTTAAACCATCTGGCTGCGCTGATACTCGGGGGCCTGCTGGGAATGGGGGTGGGCAGTTTCCGGCTTGTCAGAGGGATGAAGCCAACGTAAAATTGGGCAACAAACTCAAAATCGGTGGGGTGGTCAATTTACAGTCATGAGGTAGGCCATACATGGGGCATAAACATCTTCGCATCACGCCAGAGAGGCACGGTGACCTCCTGGCGGTGGGCCTTTGGGTCATCCTTTACATGTTAATTGGCATTCGTACCTTGCCCTATTACAGCCTGACCTGGGATGAGGGTTTGGGTAACCTGTTCTTCGGTCAGCGCTATTTCTACTACTTTATGACTTATCGGGAAAAATACCTTGATTTCAAAGCCGAGTTGCGGATTGAGAAAGAGAACCCCTTCATCAACCTGTATAATTCGCCTTTTCGCGGCTCGCCGCACGAATTTCCCCCTCTGGCAGATACCCTTTCGGCTGCCTCTATGGTGCTGTTAGGGTTTAAGGCTCACTGGTTTGATCCCATCGATGCCTTTCACTTGCCCAAGGTGGTGCTGGCCAGCCTCTTTCTTTTTATTCTCTATTTGGGGGTTAAGCCATATATTGGTCGGTGGCCTGCTCTTATGGCGGTGGTCTTCCTGGGGTTATTTCCCCGTTACTGGGCCGATATGCACTTCAACCCCAAAGATATTCCGCTGCTGGTGTTGTTCGGCCTAACCATTCTGGCCTTTATTTGGTGGTACGATCGGCTGGATCGTGCTCCGTGCTGGGCTGCGCTAGCAGGTGCAGTGGGGATCGGTAGTCTGTGGGGGTGTAGCCTGGCGACAAAAGCTAATGCAATTTTTATTCCACTTATCCTTGGCGTAGGGATCCTTCCCTGGAGTTTGCGGCGTCAGGCTTGGGTTGAGTTCGGAGCAAAAATCAAAACCGCATGGGCATATCTCCTGCTCATCGGAATCACAGGGATTGGCGTGTATATCCTTTTATGGCCGTATCTTTATTCAAACCCTATCCAAGGCTTGAAAGGCTACTGGTTGGATTTCATCCTTTCCCAGGGTGGACGGAGCGGAACAGGGTATTGGAACCCGGAACCACTATTTCAAGTTATGGCGACCATGCCAGAGGTGATGTTAGTCAGTTTGTCGGTGGGCTTGGGGCTTCTGATTCACCGCGTGGCCCGGAATGACAACCCATTCTGGCGCATCCTTCTGGTCTGGATGGTTTTCCCAATCCTGCGTATCTCCGTGCCAGCAGCGGTCAACTTTGACGGCATTCGTCATTTCATGGAGTATGTACCAGCAGCTGCCGTCATTGCCGGTCTGGGGGCGGACGGCCTGGTGTCATGGATAAAAAAGAGGTGCTCCAATCTACCCCCAACAGCCTTTCAGGCCTTGTGGCTAATGCTTCTTCTGATCAACACCCTAGACGCATATCGCATCTATTTTCCTTATTTGCATGTCTACTACAACCGCGCCGCGGGTGGATTGCAGGGGGTGCGTCAATCGCGCTTTGGGGCCGATGCCACTGACTACTGGGCAGTCAGTTATCGCGAGGGACTGCGATGGATCAATACAAACGCCGAGCCCAACGCCGTGCTGGTGGTTCCCATCGCCGGTTGGATTGTGGACCTGACCCGCGAGATCTGGCTGCGCCCCGACTTACGCTTGATCCAAAACATCGATCTGGAAGAGCTGCGTACAATGCCTGGCATAAAATATGTGATGTTCATCCATCGAGAGAGTTTTTATAATGATTTGACGCGTTACTGCCTCGAGCAGCTGGCACCGGTTTACGAAATCCGCATTGATAATGTGCCGATTTTGTACGTGTTCAGACTAGAAGGTGGGGAGTAAATGGGTCATTTGGCCCAAATTCCATCTTCTTCCCTCATGGTATAATCCCTTGCGCAAATCTCCGCCTGAGGATGGTCCTTGGGATATACGGTTCTCATCTCTGCACCTTATTTTTTGGCTGTGCTGGAGCGCTTCCAGCCCTTGTTTGTTGCCTACCAAATTGACCTGATCACACCGGTGGTGCGCGAACGCCTAGAGGAGGAAGACTTGCTGGCCTATGCCGGGCAGTTCGATGGCGCCCTGTGCGGTGATGACCGCTTTAGCGCGCGCGTACTGGGGGCTTGTTCTCCACGCCTCAAAGTCATCTCCAAATGGGGCACGGGAATCGATTCGATTGACCGTGCCGCCGCAACCCGGCTGGGCATTCAGGTGTGCAATACCCCCAATGCCTTCACCCTGCCGGTTGCCGATACCGTCATGGGTTACATCCTGGCCTTTGCCCGTCAACTGCCCTGGATGGATCGTGCCCTTAAGGGCGGGGGCTGGGAGAAATTGCCCGCTCGCTCGCTCAGCGAGTGCACCTTGGGCGTGATCGGGGTGGGCAACATCGGCAAAGCCGTCCTGCGGCGGGCGCGTGC
>NZ_JBWGPQ010000054.1:0-11572 GCF_056331585.1 Thermanaerothrix sp. | reverse complement strand
ACGGTTAAGACACCCCACGTCGCCCAAAAAGTATTGCTAGCATCGGCGCCAGACCAAGAAATAATACCCATATTACACCACCAACCTGGTTTAACCGCAATGGTTCAATCAAAACCATGAGCCCCCCTACCGCCAGGACACTTCCAACCCAGGCGCGCCAGAGACTGACCCGGAAACCCATTCGGCGCCATGTTAAATAGACCCCAAGGCCAGCACCCAGAGCAATGCCGATCAATGCTCCTAGTATTCCCAGGGCTAAATCCAAAAATCCAGCCCCTCCTTGCCAACGGCCAATCATCCCCCCTACTAAAACCCCTAAGATCATCAGCGTCAATTCTCCTAAAATTCCCCCGATGAAGGCTAATAAGTAGATTCGCCATTGATTTTTTGGCATCCTATCCACTCCAACTTAAGTGTTTAGCACCATTTTAGCATAGGCGATTCAAACCCACTGCCTTGGCCAAAAAATAGCCCTGGCAGGTGATTGCACCGTACCCCAGGGCTAAGAAAAGCGAACGTGTCCCTTTTAGGCCAACGGGCGCGGTTGCTGTTGCGTAATGCAGTGGATATTTCCCCCACCTAATAGGATCTCCCGTGCATAGACGCCAACTACCTTACGTTCCGGCATCAGTTCTTGAAGCGCAGCCAGGGCTGCCTTGTCATGAGGATCATGAAACACAGGTACCACAGCGCCGCCATTGGCCATATAAAAATTGATGTAAGATGCCGCAAGCCGGTCTCCTTCGCGCCGCGGCAATGTCCCTTCAATGGCATCTACCCATTCGCTTTCTTCTTTGGTTATATAGACTGGGTTGGGTTGATGAATTTTGTGTACCTGCAAGCGTCGCCCACGAGCATCCTTGGCTTGCATTAGGATCTCATAGGCTTCGGCTGAAATGTCATATTGCGGATCCTGCTTGTCATCCGTCCACGTCAACGCTAAAACACCTGGCCGGATGAAGCAACAAAGGTTATCCACATGGCCACTGGTTTCATCATTATAAACGCCGCGCGGTAACCAGATAACGGTTTCCACGTTTAAGTATTCACTCAAATACCGTTCGATCTCTTCGCGCGTTAAGTCGGGATTGCGGTTAGGATTGAGCAGACATTCCTCGGTAGTGATCAGTGTGCCTTCACCATCAACGTGAATAGAACCACCCTCCAACACCAACGGCGCCTTATAAACATCCACCCGTTCAATCTCGGCTACTTTTCGCGCAACCAGGTTGTCCTGATCCCACGGGAAGTATAAACCACCCTTTAATCCGCCCCAGGCGTTGAACTCCCAATCCACTGCGCGAATTTCGCGCCCATTGGTTACGAAGGTTGGCCCACAGTCGCGCATCCATGAGTCGTTATAAGACATTTCGACGACGCGCACCTCGGGAGGAAGCAGAGATCGTGCATTCAAAAACTGCGCCGCAGAAACACCCATCGAGACCGCTTCGAATTGAGCAATGGCTTTCGCCACCTCAGTAAAGGCACGCTGAGCCGGCTTGGCCCCCAAACGCCAATTATCCGGACGTTCCGGCCACAGCATCCAACACCCTGCATGGGGCTCAAACTCGCCCGGCATCCGAAAACCATCTTGTTTCGGGGTTGTATCCAATCGCCGTGACATGGTTCTACCTCCTTGATGCTGTTTTATTACTTGGTCTCGCTGGCAGGTTCAGCACGAAGTAAACGTTGGCGTCGTGCCACCAACACCTCTCCGATAACCAAGGTGATCAAAACCCCTCCTAGAACGGGGATCGCAAACGTCCAGTCAACCGGTTGCCCAGGCACCCACACGAAAAATAGAATCGCTTGGGTGATAAAAATCTCACACAACACCGTCAATATCCATGCCACTGAAGCACCGCCGGGCACTTGATAAGGACGAGACGTTGTATGATCGGTCAAACGCAGTTTCAAAAATGCCGGGAACATGACCAGGTAGGGGAGCAGAAAAACGATCGAACTAAACGCAAACAGGCTCCAAAACAGATCCTCCGCCGTGTTCGCAAAGAAACCATAAAGGATGATCACCGCGGTTGAGATGATCCCAGTGATAAGATAAGCCCCAAGCGGGGTTTTATTAGTTGGATGAAGGTAACCAAACACTTCCGGCAGAACACCTTCATGTGCTGCTTCGGCAGCACTGCGATTCGCCCCCATCGTCCACACCACCATATTGGTCAGGAAAGTGTATAGGGCACCGACCCCCAAAAGTGTCACCAAACCGTCACCCCAAGCACTATTACCGAGCAACACCCGCAAGGTATCAATAATGCCAGAAATTAACCCCAACTGTTCCAGCGGCAACGCCATTAACATCCCCAGTGTCCCCAGCAGATAGAAAAAGGCAATGAGCACACCGGCTGTAATGATCGCAATAGGAACATCCCGTTGCGGATTTTCCATTTCTTCGCCTGCTCCGGACATTAATTCAAAACCCATAAAATTGAACACAATCACGGGCAAAAACGCCAACCCAGCATCCAACGTTGGAAGCAGCGCACGGAAGGAAAGGTCATTAGCCACTCCGTGCTGCGAGGCATAATAGAACGCTCCCAAACCAATCACCAGGATAATCGTGATCTTCAAAATTGCCCCTATATTGGGCACCCACTTACCGACATCAAGCGCAATAATCCCGATACCAACCGTGATCCAAGTCATTAGGATTCCAATTCCAATCTGTCCCCAAAGCGGCAGATCCGGGAAAAACATTTGCGCGAACATACCGGCAAATAGGATATGGACAGAGGGCATCCATAGAGCCACATTCACCCAGTAAAGCCAGGTAACCCGCGCCGCCCAGGTTTCCCCAAAAGCTCGCCGCACCCAGGCGTAAATTCCTCCCTGCTCAGGATAGGTGGAACCCAACTCAGCAGTAATGAGCCCGTAAGGGATAAAGAAGAAGATGAGTGTGATGATCCACCAAGAGACTGCCGAAGGGCCAATTGCTGCCGCTGGCGCTAACGTATCCACAACCAAAATAGCCGCTACGGTGAACAAAATCATGTCAAAGCGCCTCAAGGTCTTCTTAAAGCCCCCTGATTTTTCTAATTGTTTTTCTCCTGTCATGATATTCCTCCCCAAAGGTGAATTTATCCAAGAACAAAAGAGAGGGATGGGCGTCAAAAGCCCATCCGCTCCGTTAAGAACGCCTGAATCCGCCCGCTGTGGTAAGCTTCCAACTCAGCGCTGGGTCGCTTCAATCGCGGATACACCAACCACACCAGAATTCCCTTTTCGGTGTGTAGCCGATTTTCAGCCTGATCGTAAATGATCGAGCGCTCAGAATCCATCACCTCATCCGTTACCTCCACCCCTCGCGAGGCCGGCAAACAATGCATAAATTTGCAGTGGGCTGGTGCATGCTTGAGCAGATCCATATTGACCTGATAGCGAGGCATAAAGGCTTTGCTGCGTTCTGGAATTTCGGCTTCCTGGCCCACCCACCACCATAGATCGGTGTAAATAAAATCGGCGTCCTTGACGGCTTCAACAGGATCTTCGGTAATACGTAAGGTCCCCCCCGACTCTCGGCAATTCTCTAAAGCCATCTTGACCCATGCCTCGGGGGGCTGGTAGCGTTTCGGCGCCACATGGGTAAAACGCATTCCCAACCGAGTGCAAATCAGCATCAGGGAGGAAAGAACATTGGTGGCATCGCCGATAAAAGTCACATGCAGATCTTCTAAGCGCTTACCTTCCGGCATGTGCTCCATCATCGTCAACACATCACATACAACCTGCGTCGGATGGTTGTAGTCGGTTAAACCGTTGATGACCGGCACCGTTGCCGCCTGGGCCAGACCCACAATGGTCTCGTGCTTCAATGTGCGCGCCATGATCACATCCACCATGCGCGAAAGCACCCGCGCTGTATCCGCCAAAGACTCACGCACCCCCAGGTGAATCTCACCCGGCTTAAGATAAAGAGCATGTCCTCCCAGCTCTGTCATTGCCACCTCGAATGAGACGCGGGTACGCGTTGATGGTTCTTCAAAAATCATCGCCAGACTGGCATCCTTGAGTAATTTGGGCGTACAACCCTGCTTATCGGCCTCTTTGATCAATCGGGTCAGACTGATCAAATCGAGCAACTCTTCTTTGGAAAAATCCTGGGTGTCAATAAAGTGTCGTAAAGTCATATGCGCCTCTCTTAAAAAATTCCGTTTCAGAATTATTTATTTCCGTTTACGTACATATGATAGCATATTTAACCATGAATATCAAGCCATATCGGAATTTTTATGATCAATATCACAACCCAAAGTGACTAATATCGCCGATCAGTGAAAATTGATCCCCCAAGTCGTTAGCGCTTTAGCCATTGTCACGGCAAAATTAATGTATGATTTTTCGCCATGCTAAAAGGTTTCAAAGGTTGATTCCTTTACCCTTGGGTCGCATCCTGCTAGCGGCCACTTTGCTAATTGCATCCATTGGAACAAGCATCGTTTCCGCTCAAGGACCCGGATGGGTGCGTGTCGCTTTTATCAATATCGGCCAAGGCGATAGCACCTGGCTCCACAGTGAAGATCAATACGACGTTCTCATTGATGGTGGACGATCCGCGGCTGGTCCAACGGTCGTGGCCTATTTACAAAACCAAGGCATTGATGATCTTGACTTGCTCATTATCACCCATGGCGACTCAGACCACATCGGTGGCTTGGTCTCAGTTTTACGTTCCACCTACACCATCGAAGCCGTGGCCGATAATGGGCTCCCGTGCTCAACCTCCATCTGCCAAACCCTCACTGCCGAGCTCGTCAAACGTGGCTTAACCCCCACCCCGCTGGTCGCTGGGCAAAGCCTCAACGCAGGGTTAATAAACTTGCATGTCTTAAATCCTCAGCCCATTCTGAGCGGCGATGATAACGAAGACTCCGTGGTCATCCGAGCCGTGCATGGGCAAATCGCCATCCTGCTTACAGGTGATATCAGTACCACTGCTGAAACCACGCTGATGGCCAACGATCTACCCCTTCAGGCACAGGTGCTCAAAGTTGCGCACCATGGAAGCAAATATAGCACGGGCGAGAACTTTCTGGCCACCGTGCAACCCACCCTCGCGGTCATCTCGGTCGGTGACAACTCCTACGGTCATCCTGCGCCTGAAACCTTAGATCGCTTGGCCGCCAGCGGTGCCCAAATACTGCGCACCGACCAAATCGGCACCATTATCCTGTATAGTGATGGCAACACCTTTCGGACAGCTCAGGCTACATATGCGGTGTTTCTACCCTTAGTCCTGAGAGAATTTTCCTCTCCTCCCCCGACCCCCACCCCAATACCCTTTCCTTCTCCACCTCCTTCACAGGTTAGGATCACCTATATCGAGTACAACCCACCTGGTGATGATGTTCAAGGTGAATATGCCGAGATCCAAAATCAAGGTGCAAACACCCAGGCTCTAACTAACTGGACGCTATCTGACCAAGCCGGCAATATCTTTACCTTCCCCGAATTCCTCATCGGTGGTGGTCAATCTGTTAAGGTATGGACAAAAGCCGGCTCAAATGACAGCCAGAATTTATACTGGGGACGCAACCAGGCCGTTTGGAATAACGACGGGGATTGTGCGCACTTGAAGGATCATAACGGGGGATTAATTTCAACCTACTGTTATCCGCCCTAGCGCTACTCCGCAGTAAAGTCCTCTGGGGGAGGCATCCATTCATCAATGTTGCGTAAGATGCGCGGCACGAGGGCGTAACCCTTCACGTGCACACCGGGTATAGCAGGTAGCCCACTGCGCAGGAATTCACGTAGTTGTTCGTTATTTTTAAAACGCACCTCAATCGAGAGATCCTGGGTACCCTGACCAAATGCTAAATACGATACTTCGGGCATCGCCAGCAAGGCTTGTATGACGGCTTGTTCCCGGTCAAGATCCACTTCCAGGAAAATATCGGCTGTAATCACATAACCAAAATAGTTGGGATCCACAATACAAGTTAATCGAATCGCTCCTGCTTCGACCATACGGTCAATGCGGTTGCGTACTGTGCGTTCGTTCAAACCCAGTTTGCGCGCAATCTCGGCTGCCGGCTTTCGGGCATCCATCTGCAATTCTTGCAGAATCCGATAATCAACCAGGTCAAAAGAATGGCGGCGCATCTATTTTCTTCACCACTTGCGGATTCCAACCACGTTGGATACTATAGCATTTCCGTTTTGGAAACGCAAGAGGGGATTTTGACCTAATTACCGAAATTGCGGTACCTCAACCAACCCCCGCCCCAGCAGAAGCGACCATTGAGATGTCCGTTTCTGCCAAAGCCGCCACCAAGCCACTGTATCGCGCAGGGTTTCTTCGATAACCCGCGTTTGATATCCCAGATGTTCTCGCGCTTTGGCTGAAGATACTCGAAAGGAATAGCTGACCGTTTCAATCGCATATGGGGTGAAACGAGGGCGCAAGTTAAACCACCGTGCTATTATCAAGTTTATATTGGCTATGCGAATTGCTAAATCGCGAGGAGACATCAACACCTTGATTGAGCGTCCAATTAGATCTCCTACCTTTGCTATTAAATACTTAATCTCGATCCAGGTACCTGAAAGCAAATAAACTTCACCTCGCTTCCCCTTTTCCGCGGCCAGAATAAGCCCCCGGGCAACATCTCGCACATCCACAAAATCAAACCCCCCATCCACAGCAAGCATAAGGCGTTGACGCATAGCTTGTCGCACCAAGCCGCCCATTTCCGAACCCAGAAAATCATACGGACCGATAATTCCGGTCGGGCAAACGATAACCCCGTCTAAACCTTCACGTGTGGCTTGCTGAACCAAAAGCGAAGCAGCCGCCTTTGAACGATCATAAATCCCTGCCGGATTTTCCGGATCAAACGGCAGTCGCTCATCCGCTGTCTCCCCTGCCTGCGGGCGCTTCAACGCGTGAATGGAGCTGGTATAAACCAGCCGCTTCACCCCTGTAACCAACGCTGCTCGAATCACGTTCTGCGTGCCTTCCACGTTGACCCGCCATACCTTCTCATCCATGCCAGGGCGAATGGCGATTAGACTCGCCAGATGAAAGACACAATCCACCCCCTGCATCGCAAAACGCAGGATATCTTCATCCAAAACATCCCCGGGCACTACCTCAACCGGCATTCCTTCTAAAGGCAATAGACTTTCACCCCGCAAGACCAGTGCCCGCACGCGCTCACCCCGAGCGACCAAGTTTCGCACCAAGACGTTGCCCAAATGCCCGGTAGCACCGGTTACCAGAACTGTCATCTCGACCTCCTCTTCTTAAATACCGACCAGTTGGTATAATTTTAATGGATTAACATCACACGTCAAGGAGATTCACCATGCCCAAACAGGAACGTGCCGAAGAAACACGACGACGAATTTTAGAGGCTGCCCAAGAAACCTTCGCCAGTCAGGGTTACCAGGCTACCAGTGTCGCCGAAATTTGCCAACGTGCCAGAGTAACCAAAGGCGCTTTTTTCTACCACTTTCCGACCAAACACGCCCTTTTTCTTGCCCTTTTGGAAGATTGGCTGTCTCAACTCGACCAATACCTAAACCCTGATCATTACCTTGGGAATAACGTTGCCCAAAGCCTGTATGCTATGGCTGATTTGCTAAGAGCCGGGTTAACTCAGGGGCGCGACTACTTGCCCATGTTTCTCGAATTCTGGCTGCAAGCCGCTCGCGATCCGGTGATTTGGCAAGCCACCATTGAGCCTTACCGGCGCTATCGCGCCTTTTTCGCTAATCTTTATCTCCAAGGGGTGAATGAGGGTTCCCTTCGCAACGCAGATCCCAGTCTTGCCGCCGTGGCTATGGTCTCTTTGGCTTTAGGTCTGCTTTTGCAAGGGCTAATGGATCACAAAAGCGTCAACTGGGAGGAAGCCGCTCCGGCTGCGTTTCGCTGGGTGCTTAGTCTTATGGCCCCAGATCCTAACACAACCCCCTGAAAGCAAACTGCCTATTAGGGCGTTGGTGCCCAAAGACCCAATCCTTCTTCTCGTGCCTTGCGCTCCGCCATACGAAATACCTCAGCACACGCCACATCCGGCGGGTAACGCAAAGCGTTAGCATAACCACCGCGTACTAATTCGTAATTAACAAACACCTCGCCAACCAAAACATAACGCAGAAGGCGGCCATAGCGATCGGTTTCACTTACGTCTTTGATTAAGGTGACCTCTTGCCCATCCACCAATGCCTGATTACGCGCCGCCGCCTCTTCACCGAAGTATTCAATCCGTATCGTACTTTCAGGAGTGTCTATCCCGATATAACGCACTTTAAATAACGATCCATTTATTTCGACCTCAACCGTATCTCCATCAACGACTTTGACGACTCTACCTTGTTCTCGCGTCGTATTGGTTGGCAAACAGGCTAAGGCACTAGAATCGGTGAAAAGAGGGATTGGTTGTGGTGTGGTGGTGGCCTCATCTAAAAGCGATTTTTCTTCGGGAGCCAAGGTCTCGACCAGAGCAAGCAAAAGCAACACCAGGATTGTGATGAGCAAGGTTACCGGTGATAGTTGGCGACTCCGAACAGAGCGAGAGAAAACACGTATGGGCATATCAGCTCCGGGATGCGTATATTTAGATTGATTCTTGTTGTATTGCTATTTTATAAAATTATACCGATTCGCCAATTGACACACCCTTCTAAGTTTCCTATAATAATTTTAATCTGCAATGTTCGAACATTCGGTCAGTATAACATTATAAAGTGATCCCATCCAATTACTCTCAATTCTCTCTTATATCCTTAATCAACATCAAAGGAGTGCCCCATGCATAAAATTACTCTCCTTGGAACCGGCCTAATAGGTCAGTTTTATGCCGCCAGCCTAATTGGTATGCGCAATCGTGATGAGATCAAGGTAGTCTATTCGCGCTCCCCCGAAAACGCGCGCAAGTTTGCCGAAAAATGGCACATTCAGCGTTGGACCACTGATCTTGCTGAGGCCATCTGCGATCCCGAAACCGATGTTGTCGTCATCGGTTTGCCCAATCACCTCCACAAGGAGGCCACGCTGCTTGCCGCTGAAGCCCAAAAGGCCGTTCTTTGCACCAAGCCCCTGGCGCGCACTGCCGAAGAAGCCTGGGAAATGTTAGAAGCGGTAGAAAAAGCGGGGGTATTTCACGGCTACTTGGAAGATTTAGTGTACACCCCGAAAACCCTCAAAGCCCTGGAAGCCGTACGTCAAGGCGCTTTGGGCAAAGTATTATGGGCACGCTCTCGCGAGACCCATGGTGGCCCCCACAGCGATTGGTTTTGGAAAAAGGAATTTTCCGGGGGCGGCGCGCTGATTGATATGGGCTGTCACTGCATCGAAATTGGTCGCAACTTCATCGGTAAGGAAGTTCGTCCCGTCGAGGCAATGTGTTGGGCCGATACCCAGGTGCATCCGATTGAGGCCGAAGACCACGCTATCGGTTTAATTCGATATGAAAACGGCGCCATCGGGCAATTCGAGGTTGCTTGGAACTTCCGTGGTGGCATGGACTTGCGTGATGAGGTAGCCGGTACTCAAGGAACGATCTGGCTCAATCATTGGCTGCGGACCGGCTTTGAACTTTTCACCGCAGTTGGACCCCAGGGTTACGTGGCCGAAAAGGCCGAAGGAACAACCGGATGGCTCTTCCCCGTCGGTGATGAAATCGGTGCATTGGGGTACGTGCATATGTTCCTCGATCAACTCAACGCTCTAGATCAAAACCGCGCCCCGATGGAAACGTTTTATGATGGCTACGTGGTGAACGCCATCACGGATGCATGCTACCGTTCCGTTCAAAGCAAACAATGGGAACCAATCCGATTGAAGGAATGGCGTGGTGGAGAGCAAGGTGTAACGCAGCAGGTCCTTGCCGAATATGATCCTGAACACTGGATTATTAAGACCGAGAAAATGCCCGACGGCAGTCTCAAATACATCCTACGCCACAAGCAAAGCGGTGAGATCACTCAAAAAATCGTGCCCCCGGCGAACTGAGAAACACGACAACCGGCAGAGATCTTTCCAAAAGTACCTCTGCCGGTTGTCAAACAAACCATACAATTATAGAACTTATCCAAAGAGAGCTTGAAAAATTAATACTTTTGCCACTTTACTTACAAAGTTGAATTTGCTATAATCAAAATACCATTCCCGCCCCGGGTTGTGCTCATGTCCCAACCTTCCCCTTATGTTCTTAGCCGCGCCGAGAAAATGATCGTGGATCTGCTCAGCCAACATAGTGCGCTCAGCCGCACCGAATTGGCCTGGCGCACAGGTTATTCTCGCGCCAAAATCGGCGCCGCTGTGCAAAGCCTGCTCGAGCGTGGTATCCTCGAAGAAGTGGGGGACGATGAGTCACGCGGTGGCCGTCGGGCGCGGCTGCTCAATTTCGCATCCAATATCGGCTATATATTTGGCGTTGACGTTGGAGCGACGAGTGTAGATATTGCGCTTTCCGATTTCACTGGCCGTATTCTTTCCCGTTTCGATACCCCTGCCGACGTGCGAGACGGGCCCGATGTCCTACTGGGTATGATTAAGGATCAAATGTTGATCATGCTACAGGAGGCGAGACTTGCCCCTGAACAGATTCACGGCATTGGCATCGGCGTTCCGGGACCAGTCGAGTTCTCAACTGGCCTTCTTATCGCTCCGCCGATCATGCCGGGTTGGGAGGCCTTTCCCATTCGCGAGTATTTCAATCGCGTTTTCACCCAGGCCATTGTCATTGTGGATAATGATGTGAACGTTATGGCGTTGGGTGAACTACGGCGGGGTAAGAACATCAACGCACAGAATTTCATCTTCATCAAAATTGGCACCGGCATTGGCTGTGGGATCGTATGTCAGGGCAAGATCTATCGCGGTAGCAGTGGATGCGCAGGTGACGTCGGACACATTTGCGTAGATTACAATGGCCCTATCTGTCATTGCGGCAACCGCGGGTGTGTGGAGGCGATGGCCGCTGGTCCGGCCATTGCCGCCAAAGCCATGCAGGCGGCTCAGGAAGGACGCAGCCCGATTTTGCAGCAGTTAATGGAGAGCAACAACGGCGTTCTGACCGCTAAGGATGTTGGCATTGCTGCTGCCCGTGGAGACCGGATTTCCATTGGCTTGATCCAAGAATCGGGCAAATTAATTGGTGAAATGTTGGCTGGGGTGGTGAATTTCTTCAACCCTAGCCTTATCTTAATCGGTGGTGGCGTCAGCAATATTGGTTATCAGTTGCTTTCCTCGATTCGTCAAGCCGTGCTTGCCCGATCGTTACCCCTTTCCACGCGAGACCTACGGATTGAATATAACTCCCTGCGTGGCGAAGCCGGAATTTATGGTGCGATATACCTGGCCCTGGAACACATTTTCACCACGTCTAACACACCAGGCTTTGAAGATGACGAGTGATCTCAACCGAAAGGAGGTGGTTTCAGTTCCTAGCCAACTTCCACGAAGCTTTTCTGATGTCCCCCTGTTTCTCAATTCCATTTCATAGGTTCTGTAAGGAGGAGTGAGACATGTCTGAACGAAAGTACCATCCCCTCATTTGGCTGGTTAGCCTGTTGGTCATCCTGGCAATGGTGCTAACGGCTTGCG
>NZ_JBWGPQ010000053.1:0-13132 GCF_056331585.1 Thermanaerothrix sp. | reverse complement strand
ACCTTATGATCACTTAACAATTTTGGGCCGGCTAGCTCGGGCGAATGCTCTCGCGCATGAGGGTTTGCGCACAAGGATCGCCCCAGGCCAGTCGGGCTTGCTACTCTGCGGTGGTAAATTCCAAGATATCCACCCCACGGTCGAGATCAAAGTAGGGCAGGTAGCGTAAGATAAGGTGTGATAGTAGCACCTTGGCCAAACGATCACAACGGTATCAGCAATACCGGTCGGTGGGTGCGGCGCACTACCTGCGGCGCCACCGAGTGCGCCCAGAATGCGGCCATGCCAGCCTTGCGATGGGTCGCCAGCACGATCAGATCCGCGTCTTCGGCCTCGGCCACAGCCACAATCTGCTCCGCCGGGTCACCTCGCACAACGTGCCGATAAGCGCGTATCCCCGCTTGCTGTAAGTCATGCAAATGTTCTTCTAAGTGCGTCCAGGCTTCCTCTTCCTGCCAATCCAGGTAAGCCGCTGCCGTTAGCGGGAGCAGCGAACCGGCCGCTGCCTGTTCGCCGCGCAGGGTGGCCAGGGTCGGGATCACGGTCAGCAGGCAAGCCTCGGCGTCATAGGCACGGGCCAGATGAACCGCGTAATCCAGGCTAAGGTCGTGCTGGGATTTGTCATCCAGGGGCAAAAGTAAGCGCTGCAGGGTAAATGGCGGGTGATCCTCGGCCTGCGGCCGACACAGTAGGATCGGCGCCTGCTGGCGGGCCAGCACCTGCTGGGCAATATTGCCGATCAGAACATCGCGCAGTCCCCCTTGACCATGGGCGCACATCACGATCAGGTCGGGGTTGAATTCGCGCGTGGCGTGGTAGACGATGCTCTCGGCAATATCGGTGACCGGACGGGTGTGCACATGCACCTGCACCGTAACCCCGGCTGCAGTGAAACGCTGGGCAATTTGGTTTAGGTAAGCCACGGCATCTTCGGCCCGGCTGAGATGCTGATCCTGGTGCACGGTCGTCGGGGCATCTTTTTCAAGGATGTGGAGCAGGGTGACCGGCGCGCCCAGGGTCTGTGCCAGCGAAAGGGCCGGCGGAAGGGCCGCTTCGGCCAGGCGCGAACCATCCAGAGGAACTAACAGGCTACGGAACATCATCAGGTCCCCAGCAGTAGGCGATAAATCAGAAAGGCGTTCAGCGCCAGGATCAACCCGCCGGCGAGTGAAGCGAGTGCCGTGGTCAGCGGGCGATTCACCAGTGCGCCCATCAGGTCACGCCGCCGTGTGAAGAGGATGAGCGGGATGACGGCAAAGGGCAGCGCAAATGAGAGCACTACCTGGCTGAGGATCAGCGTTTGGGTGGGATCGGCTCCCACGCTGATCACGATTAGCGAGGGCAAAATGGTCACCAATCGCCGCACCCAGGGTGGAATATGACGGTGGATAAACCCTTGCATGATCACCTGCCCGGCCATTGTCCCGACCGAAGTAGACGAAAGTCCACTTGCCAACAGGGAGATGCCGAAAAACCATTGGGCGGCGTGGCCCAAGAGCGGTTGCAGGGTACGGTGCGCCTGCTCCAGCGTGCCGATGTTGGTTAACCCGACGGTGTGGAAGGTAGCCGCGGCCATGATCAGCATCGCCATGTTGATCAGCCCGGCGGCACCCATGGCAATGAAGACATCCAACAGTTCGTAGCGGAAAAGCAGGCGCTGCTTGTGCGGGTTGCGGGTGACGATGCGGTTTTGGGTCAGTGCCGAATGGAGGTAAATGGCGTGGGGCATGACCGTAGCGCCCAGAATGCCGGTCGCCACCAGCACGCTCTCGGCGCTGGAAAAATGGGGCGTGACCAGATGGTAAAGCACCGTGCCCAGGGGTGGCTTGACGATCAGGATCTCGATCAGGTAACTGACAGCGACCACGCCCACAAAGGCCGAAATGACGGCTTCAACCGGGCGAAAGCCGTAGCGTTCCAGGGCTAAAATCACAAAGGTAGCCACGGCAGTGAGCAACCCGGCCCAGAAGAGCGGGATGCCGAAGAGCAGATTGAACCCCAGCGCCGCACCGATGAATTCGGCTAAGTCGGTGGCAATGGCAGCCAGTTCTGCCACCACCCACATGATCCAAACCATCCAGCGCGGCAACTGGTCGCGGCAATGCTCGGCCAGGTTCTTGCCACTGGCGATGCCCAATTTAGCCGAGAGCGATTGCAACAGCATCGCCATCAGGTTGCTGGCCAGGATCACCCATAACAATTCATAGCCAAACTTCGCCCCACCCTCGATGTTGGTCGCAAAATTGCCGGGATCCATGTAAGCCACGCTGGCAATGATGGCCGGGCCGATGAAGGGCAGCAAGCGCGCCAACGCGCCTTTTTTGCTTTTTCCAGATAATACCTCTTGAGCACTGCGGATCAGCGCCGCATCGCGAGAGGATGGCGAATGGGTTTTGGATTTGGCCATCTCGCAATCCCTTGAAACACCGCTAAGATGAATTCATTATAGTCCTGGGGTTAAAATACGGAAAGGGACTGCCGTAAAAAATCATCTTAGGGCCGTGCTTCCACCTGTGTTTCGGCGCGGGCAATGGGTGGCCCGGCAGAATAAACCCACAGGCGGAATGGCAAGTGTTCTCCCGGTGCCAAGGCGGCGGTGCTCTCCCACCGGCGTACCCCCACCACCTGCCCGACGGCATCATAGGCCACGCCCAAGACCCAGACCTGCTGAGCGGGTTGGGAGATCCCCGGGGCTAGACGAACCTCGCCTTCCAAGGTTACCCCCAAGCCATTAGAAGTGACGGTTTGGTGCAGGTTCTCAACCCAGGCATCCAGGTAGCGCGACGTGCTCTCGGGAACGGGGAGCGCGGTGAGGAGCTCGGCATCGACTTGGTAAGCCGGCGGGAGCGGGGGCGGGAAGTAAACTGCCAGCGGGAGCGTGCCCCCGGCCAGCAGGCGGTTGAGCAGTGGTGCAACGGTTTGCGCCTGAATTTCATCGCTGGCCACATTCAGGCGGCGGAATTGCGCCGTCACCCCCTCCACGGCGAACGGTTGGGGGTTGTGCACCAAGGTAAAGCACCATAATCCACCGTTTACCGCGGGGTAACACTGCGGTGGGTCTATCTCCAAGCCAATGGGGGTGGGTGTGGGTGGATGGTTGGGGTCAGGGGTGGGCACAGCAGCAGGGATGCGCAGCACGGTGCCCACGCTGAGGAACTGCGGGGTTACGGTGGGGTTTGCTGCGAGCAGGGCATCCAGGCTGAGCCCGTAACGCAGAGCAATGCCGAAGAGATCCTCCCCCCGTTGGACAATGTGGGTGCGTGGGGTAGGCGTGGGCGATGGCAACGGCGTAGGACTGCGCAGGGGGCGGGTGGGGGTGAGGGTGGGGCGCGGTGCGGGCGTGAGGGATGCCGTGGCCGTCGGCAGCAACGAGGGAGTGGGAGTGAAGAGCGGGCGCACGTCGACCGTACACGC
Organism: Thermanaerothrix sp.; assembly: GCF_056331585.1. Classification (NCBI taxonomy): domain Bacteria; kingdom Bacillati; phylum Chloroflexota; class Anaerolineae; order Anaerolineales; family Anaerolineaceae; genus Thermanaerothrix; species Thermanaerothrix sp. Next base: position 9,718 of record NZ_JBWGPQ010000053.1, on the reverse strand, counting down.
CACCAGCGCCAACCCAATTCCCAGCCCAAGCCAGCGAAGCACATAACGGATAGTTTTCACCTTGAGGATTATACCCCGTCAGGGTTGCGCATACGCATTCAGTCGAGCGCCGGGGTGGGGATTCTGACGGAGGTAATGCTACAGCGGTTCGACGGCTTACCCCATCATCGCGTAACCAGCCGGTTCAATATCGGGCGTTGATCCGCAGGGAAAATCAGGACCCTTGTGCTACCCCTTCGGCAGGTATGCCCATGGCTTTGCCCTCATTTATCCACCCCCTTCTGTGTATCCCTCGCCCCCTTGGGGTTAGAATCAAATTATGGAACTCACCCTGGTCAGTGTGGCATTACTCCTTTTGGTGGCTGCGGTCGTGGCTATGCTGGCACGGCGGCTGCACCTGCCCTATACCGTGGGGTTGGTGCTGGCTGGATTGGCGCTGGCGTTCCTCCCCCGTTTCTCCGAGATCACCCTCACTGGCGATCTGATCTTTACCCTCTTTCTTCCACCACTGGTGTTTGAAGCCGCGCTCTACATGCGTTGGCACGACCTTCGCCGTGACCTGGTGGTCATCCTCAGCCTGGCTACCCTCGGGGTGCTCATCACCGCAACCATCACTGCATTGGGCATGGTGTACCTGGCGCGGTGGACCTGGCCGGCAGCAACCCTCTTGGGCACGCTCATCGCCGCGACCGACCCGGTTACCGTCATCGCATTGTTCAAAGAGGCGGGGGTGCGGGGACGGCTGCGCTTGCTGGTCGAGGCAGAAAGCCTGTTCAACGATGGCACGACCGCCGTGCTTTTCGGCCTGGTAATGGGGGTGCTCGCGGGGCAAACCAGTAACCCCCTGTTGGCTATTCAAAATCTGCTCACAACCGTGGGTATTGGGCTGTTGTGCGGCGCGCTGGTCGGTGGCGGCATTCTCCTCTTGGCTGGGCGCACCGAAGATCACCTGGTCGAGATCACCCTCACCGTGATTGCCGCCTACGGTTCGTTCTTGATGGCCAATTACTTCCAGGGATCGGGGGTGTTGGCTTCACTAACGGCAGGTCTACTCATCGGCAACCTGGGCGCGTTGGGTTCGATCTCAGCCCGCGGACGCGAGGCAGTGGAATCATTCTGGGAATTCACCGCGTTCCTGGTCAACTCGCTCATTTTCATCCTGATTGGCATGCGCGAGGCGCACCAAGATTTGTTTCATACCCTGGGGCCGATTGCCCTGGCCAGTACGCTGGTGCTTTTTGGACGTGCATTCTCGGTTTACTCCCTGGCAGCGCTCTTTGCCCCCACACCGCTCCACATCAAGCCCGCTCATCAGCATATCCTCTTCTGGGGTGGGATGCGCGGTACGCTTGCCCTGGCCCTGGCTCTAAGCCTGCCCACTGGTGTGCCCGATCGTGAAGCCGTGGTCACGGTTGCGTTTGGGGTGGTGGCGTTCTCCATCTTCGTCCAGGGCTTGACCATCATTCCACTTGTGCGGCGCCTGGTAGGGCTTCCACATCACCCACCCCATGCCCATAATACCCCCTCTTCTCCCACCGCGGGTTAATAAAAATCACCCGCCTTTAACGCGGGCTTGATTTACGGCTTTATGTATAATCATTCAAAGGGGGGCAAACTACCTCCACTTACTTTCTGTATGTGCAGGCGAATGGAGCGGGCTATGAGGAAACCTGGCATTGGTTTAGCAATCGTTCTGATCGTCATTGCAGGGTTGTTGGTGGAACATCCGGCTGGACGGGTAGGTGCCCAAACGTCTTCGCCCATGGATGAGGTGGTGCTGGGGGGGCGCCTCTACGATGATTGGAGCGAGGTCAAGAGTGTGACCCCGCCCCCCGGCAGTCACCCGATTTGGGGGCGTCAATCCACCAATACCCTGAGCGGTCCGGAGACCTGGCGCTGTGTGACTTGCCACGGGTGGGATTACCAGGGCAAGGACGGTGCCTGGAGCAGTGGCGCCAATTACACCGGCTTCCCTGGCGTCTATGCCGCTCGTACCTTACCCGCTGCGACGCTGACCGGCATCCTCACAGGCAGCTCCGATCCTGAGCATGATTTCTCCCCCTATCTCTCAGCAGCGGAGATCCAGGCTTTGGTAGCGTTCATCCGTGAGGGGGTAGTAGATGATCGGGACTACATTGACCTGGTTAGTCGCAAGGTCATCGGAGGCGACGTGGCTCACGGTCAAGCGCTCTACACTCAGACCTGCGCCACGTGCCACGGCGAGGATGGCCGGAAGATCACCTTCCGCTATCAGGGGATGCAGGTCTCACTTGCCTCGCTAGCGGTGCAAGATCCCTGGCGCTTCCTGCACCGCACCCGCTTTGGGGTGGCGCGCGCTCCCGAGATGCCCATTGGTGCTGCGTTGGGGTGGAGCGCACAAGATGGTCGCGATGTGCTGGCTTATGCCCAGACTCTCCCCAGTGGCCTGGAGCCCCAGGTCACCCCGCCACTAGCCGGGCCAGAGCCCACCCCAGTCCGATTACCCGGTGGCCCGGCACAAAATCTCATTACCGGCGTTCTCACCGCGCTGGGCGCGATGGCGACCAGCCTGGGTTTTGCTCTGCTCCTGGGAGCGTTATTGGTCGGAATTTTGTTGGTCGTGGTGTGGATGCTGCGCTCGCGTAAATAACCTGAACGCAAAGGAGAGAGACACGATGCAGGTCAAGAAACCCTGGTGGCAATCCGGCGGCGTACGCATTGCGGTGGCATTGGTCTTGCTCATCCTCTTCGGCGGCGCCGCCAGTGGTATTTATCTATCCCAAATTCCTCCTGAACAACCGATTGCCTTTCCCCACAAGACTCACGTGGCGCTTGGGGCCCAGTGCACCTACTGCCATCCGGCGGCGGCATGGGGACCGAACGCTGGTCTGCCGGGCATCTCCAAATGCTGGGGCTGCCATCAGCAGGTGCAGAAGAAATCGCCCGAATTGGAAAAACTGGCCGGTTATGTCCAGCGCAATGAACCCATTCCCTGGGTGCCGGTGGCAATCCAGCCCGATTTTGTCAAATTTACCCATCAGCCGCATGTGCAGGCGGGCATTGCCTGTGAGACCTGCCATGGCCCGGTCTCGCAGATGACGGTGGCCGTGCCCCAACCACGTCAGAACATGGGCTGGTGCCTGGACTGCCATCAGCGCATGCGTCCGAACGACTTTGTGCGCCTTTCGGACTGCGCGACTTGTCATTACTAAACCCCACGCCTTGAAACGAGGAACAGCATGAGCGAAAAGATCTCCCGGCGCGACTTCCTCAAACTGACGGCTATGGGCGCGGCAGCCACGGCAGTGATGACCGGCTGCGGCCCGATGTCACGCTATGTGGTGCGCCGTCCCTACACCCAGATGCCCGAATACAACCAGACGGGTCAAAGCACCTATTACGCTTCCACCTGCCGCGAGTGCCCCGCCGGGTGCGGGATCATCGTGCGTACCCGCGAGGGGCGCGCCATCACCATTGCCGGCAACCCCGAGCATCCCGTTAACCGCGGGCGCCTGTGCGCCCGCGGCCTGACCGCCCAGCAGGGGCTGTATAACCCTGACCGCATTCGCGGGCCGCGCTTCCAGGGGCGCGGTAACCCTGCCACCCCGCCCCGCGATCTCACCTGGGATGAGGCAGTGCAGGTGGTCGCCGCGGCGCTCCAAAAGCCCCCTGAACGCATCGCCTTCCTGCTCGGACTGGCACCTGATCACCTCTTTGACCTGGTCAGCGAATTGACCCAGGCATTGGGCGCCCCGCCCCCTGTGCGTTACAGTGCGCTGGCAGCGCTGGAAGGGCGCACCACGCTCCTCGAAGCGGTGCGGCGGCTCTTTGGCCGTTCAGCCCTGCCCTACTTTGACCTGGCCCAGGCCGAGGTGACCCTGGCGTTTGGAGCCGATTTTCTGCAAACCTGGCTCTCGCCGGTCACCTACACCCGCGCCTATGGTGCCATGCGCCAGGGTAACCCGCGCCGCCGCGGTGAACTGATTGTCTTCGAACCGCGCCAGTCCCTCACCGCCGGCAACGCCGACCGCTGGGTGCCGCTCATCCCCGGCAGTGAAGCCTATGTGGTGCTGGGGCTGGGGCAGCGCGTGGCACAGTTACGCGGCTTGCCCGTGCCCGCAGCTTTTCGCGCCGTCAGCCTGGACGATGCCGCCCAGATCAGCGGCATCCCCCTGGAACAACTGGAAGCCCTGGCGCAGGCCTTTGCTGGCGCTGAACGTCCGCTGGCGCTGGTCGGCGGCAGTGCCCTGACCCAACCCAACGGCCTGGTGACCGCGCAGGCGGTGCTGGCGTTGAACGCCCTGGTGGGCAACCTGGGCCAGCCGGGCGGCGTTTTCCTTAATCCGGCTGATGCCACCCCCGCCCCGCTAGATGCCGTGCGCGACCTGATCCGGCGCATGCAGGCGGGTGAGGTGGACGTCCTCTTCATCCACGGCGTCAATCCGCTCTTTGAACTCCCCGCCGCGTTGGGCTTCGAGGCTGCCCTGGCCAGAGTGCCCCAAGTGATCAGTTTCGCCGCCTTTCCGGATGAGACGGCGCTCAAGAGTGATTACATCTTGCCTGATCATTCCCCGCTGGAATCTTTTGGCTACCAGCGCAGCCTGGCTGGCAGTGACCGCCCGGCCTGGTCGGCTTTACAACCCGTGGTGGTGCCGCTGTATGACACCCGCGCCACGGTAGATGTCTTGCTGGCGGCAGCGCAGGCCAGCGGGCGTCCCTTGCCCTACCGCGATGAGGTGGATTTCATTCAACAGAAGATCCTGCCCCTGCTCAACGCCGGTGGCTTTTATACCGCGCCGGAAATCCTGACCTTCTGGAGCCGCTGGCTGCAATACGGTGGCTGGTGGACGCCGGAGGCCGGTTTATCCGCCCCCAGCCTGGAGCGCCTGCCGGCCTCTTTTGGGACGCTGGTTCCGCCCACCCCGCCCGCCGAGGGGGCTTTCTACCTGCTGACGTATGCCAACCACCTTGGCGATGGCAGCGGCGCTAACCGCCCCTGGTTGCAAGAACTGCCGGATGCCATGACCACTGTTACCTGGAATGCCTGGGTCGAGATTCACCCCCACGCCGCGGATGAACTGGGACTGAAAGATGATGATGTGGTCCGTATCACCACGCCCTACGGCGCGGTGGAAGCCAGTGTGTACCGCTACCCGGCCATCCGACCGGATACGATTGCCGTTCCCTTTGGACAAGGCCACACAGCGCTGGGACGTTGGGCCGAAGGGCGCGGTTGTAACCCCGCCCAAATCCTGCCGGCCGAGAGCAACGCCGCCGGTGACATGGCCTTTATCGGTACCACCGCCACGCTCACCCCGACCGGGCGGCGCCGCCCCTTGGCGCGGGTGGAAAGCAAGGATGGCGTTTACGGCGAACATTAGCCTTTTCATGGAGAGGAGACAGCACCATGGCTGAAGAACGACCTGCAAAATGGGGTTTGGTGGTAGATCTGGATCGTTGCACCGGGTGCAACGCCTGCATCGCTGCCTGTTCAATGGAAAACAACGTGCCCTTCGTAGGCGAAGACGAGGTCGCGTATGGGCGTGCGCTGTACTGGATTCGCACTCAGCGCTACTGGGAAGGTGAGTACCCCACGGTGGCGCCGACCTTCCAACCGGTGATGTGCCAGCAGTGCGGCAACGCCCCCTGCGAGCCGGTTTGCCCAGTCTATGCCTCGGTGCACAGTGAGGAAGAGCAGATCAACCTGGCCGTCTATAACCGCTGTGTGGGCACCCGCTACTGCGCCAACAACTGCCCCTATTTTGCGCGCGTGTTCAACTGGTTTGATTACGACCTCCCGGAGCCGATGCGCTCCTACCTCAACCCGGATGTCACCGTACGCCGCCGCGGGGTGATGGAGAAGTGCACCTTCTGCGTTCAGCGCATTGTGCACGGGCGGCAGAAAGCGCGCGCCGAGGGCCGCGAACTGCGCGATGGCGAAGTGCAGCCCGCCTGCGTCCAGGCTTGCCCGGCCGAAGCGCTCGTCTTTGGCGATTTGAGCGACCCCGAGAGCCGCGTCAGTCAGATGGCGCTTAACCAGCGTCGTTACCACTTGCTGGAAGAATTGGGTACCCTGCCTCGCGTCACCTACCTGAAAGGAGTGGAAAACCATGGCGGTTGAAGCGAAACCCCTGGAAACACCCTTGCCCCTGACCCACGCCGAAGAAGACCCGCGTGAACATCTGATGTTCGATCCCCGCCCACGCGAGGAGATGAACCGCATGGTCATGGAGGCCATGACCCGCACCTCGCGCCGCTACTGGGCCTGGGTGATCGGGCTGGCACTGGTGGTGCTGGTGTGCCTTTTCGGCGCGTGGGGCAACATGATCCTCACCGGCATGGGCCTGGCCGGCATCCGCCGCCCCGTCTTTTGGGGGCTGTTCATCGTCACCTTCGTCTTCTGGATCGGCATCAGCCATGCCGGGACGTTCGTTTCGGCCATCTTGCGCGTCTTTAAAGCCGAGTTCCGTCGCCCCTTCACCCGCGCGGCCGAGTTGATGACTACCTTCGGGCTGGCCGCCGGCGCGCTCTTCCCCCTCATCCATCTGGGGCGGGTGTGGGTCTTCTACTGGATGATACCCTATCCCAACGCACGCTGGCTGTGGCCCAACTTCCGCTCGCCGCTGGTGTGGGATTTCCTGGCCATCACCACCTACTTACTCAGCAGCACCATCTATCTTTATCTGCCGCTGGTGCCCGACCTGGCCATGGCGCGGGATCGCACGACCGGCTGGCGCCATGCCGTTTACCGCCTGCTGGCGCTGGGTTGGCGCGGCACCGAAGCCGAATGGCACCGCCTGCGTCGGGCGATCACCATCTTTGCTTTTGCCATCATCCCGGTCATGTTCTCGGTGCACACCATCGTCTCGTGGGATTTTGCGGTCGGCGTGGTAGCCGGTTGGCACTCCACCATTTTTGGGCCTTACTTTATCATCGGTGCCATCCTCTCCGGCGTGGCGGCGGTGGTGAGCATCCTCTTCGTCTTGCGCAGCACCATGCTGCACATGGATTACTTCATCCGCAAGGAACATTTTGACGCCCTGGGTAAGTTACTATTGGTCTTCTCGATGGCCTGGGCTTACTTCTTCTTCAACGACTACCTGCTTACCTGGTACGGCGGTGAGGAAGCCGCGCGGCGCATCCTCACCCTGCATGCCACCGGCCCGGCTGCCTGGGTGTGGTACCTGATGCTGGTCTGCAATGTGGTCATCCCCTGGCTGACGCTGTGGAACCGCACCATCCGCCGCACCCCCTGGGCGATGTTTATCATCACCCTGTTGATCAACGTTGGTATGTACGCCGAGCGCTACACCATCGTCCCGCTGACCCTGGGGCACCAGCGCATGCCCTTCGACTGGGGCGTCTACACCCCCCGCCCCACCGAAATCAGCATCGTCATCGGCACCTTTGCCCTCTTCCTCCTGCTCTACCTGCTGGCTTCGCGCTTGATCCCGTTGGTGCCGGTCTGGGAGGTGCAGGAAGGTCAGATGGCGCATACCCTGCGCCGGGTGGGCAAAGCTGAAGTGCCCAGTGTCACCGAACTGGAGTAAAGGAGGGCTTATGAGCGCAAACATGGTTCATCTGGCACTCTTCAAGGAGACGGCCATTGACCATGCCGCTGAGGCCATCACCCGCCTGCGCGAGATGGGCGTGAGCGATCGTGATATCTCGGTCATCTCCGGCATCCCCTACTCCGAGCGCATCTTGGGTCGTCCGATGGCGTGGACGACCATTGGGCGCATCGGGCTGGCTGGGGCGGTGGTGGGTTTCCTGGTGGCGGTGTTCCTCTCCTTCGGCACCCCCCTGCTCTATCCCATTCGCGTTGCCGCCATGCCTTTCCAGCCCATCCCAACCTCGATTGTGGTCATTTTTGAGTTGACCATGCTGGGGCTGCTCATCAGCACGTTTATCGGGGTTTTCGTTGAAACGATCTCGCCCTCGTTTGGGCCGCGTGGCTATCATCCTAAGGTCAGCGATGGGCACATCGGCATTCTTTTCAGCAGCCCCGCCCAGGTCGAAGCGGAGGTGCACGCGGCACTGGAAGCGCTGGGGGCGGAGATCGTCCATAATGTTGAGGAGGAACGCTTATGGCCGTGATGAAGCGCCTGCTCATCGTCCTGGTGATCCTGGCCAGCCCGCTGGCGCTGGGCTTGCTCTTCACCTATGACATTATAAAGATTGACTGGATCAGTTTCATGGAGATTCAGCCCTCGTACCGCGTGATGGAAGATCCCCTGCCCCTACCGCCACGTTCGGTGCCGGTACAGGGTGCGGCCTATATTCCCGAACTGGGGGCGCCGGTCAACCCGGTGCCTGCCGATGAAGCCTCGCTGGCGCGCGGCAAGGCCTACTACGATGTGGCCTGCGCACTCTGTCACGGCCCTGAGGGCAAGGGGAACGGCTCGTTCTCCGGCTTTCTGGTGGTGTATCCGCCGGCTAATCTGGTGGCACCCGACGCCAACGCGCGCCAGTTGAGCGATGGCGCCATCTTCCTCACCATCACCAATGGTATTGAGGGACGCATGCCGGCGCTGATCGAAAATCTCCCCGACCCGCGCATGCGCTGGGACGTGGTCAATTACGTCCGTCACCTGCAACAACAAGCCGCGCCATAATCCCCTCTTTTCTTCCTCCCCGCTTTTCGAACCAACCCGCCGGCAAGCGCGGGTTGGTTCGCATAAGGGCAGACTTTGTCATGGGTTGGGGCTGGGGTGGTTCACGGTGGCGGCGCAGAAATCGCTGCAGGTCGACGCACCCTTCCCCTTTTTCAGTCGCTGGTGCAACTGACCCTCACCTAGGGGGTAGGATAGGCCCAAGGTTCACCGTGGCGGCTCGCCGAAAATTCCCGTAGGCTGAGGCTGGAAATCTTCGGCGGGCTATGGCACGCCCATCGTTTTTGTAAATCAGGTCAAGTTCAGGAATTAAGTCACGATCGGGGAATGAAAAACGCCCGGAATGACCGGGCAGATTGGCGGAGAGGGCGGGATTCGAACCCGCGGTACCTCATCGGTACACGCGCTCTCCAGGCGCGCGCGTTAGGCCAGGCTACGCTACCTCTCCGAGCGCACCCGCGGGCCGCTCTTGACGCGAGTGCGCTTTAATTATAACCGAAAATTGGGGGGAGAGTGCAGGGCAGATAAGAACCGAGAGGGCCCCCTCGCCGGCTTGCCAGGTATTCGGGCGCCGACCGGGTAAGCCGCTTCCCATATTTCTTGGGGCATGGCGGTGCGCGCGGGTGGTTCAATCTTCGGCGGGAGCAGCCCTGGTGTCCTCTCCCGAGTGCCTGCGGATATTCGTCTGGGAAAACTGCCGTTCCACCCCCGACCCAACGCCTGGGTGGGGGCTGAGAACGCCCCTATTCCATCCCGGCAAAGGAAGACGTTCCACCGGGTAAACATCATGTGAGGTATGTCAATTTGGGGTGGGGAAAAAACGAGGGTTGCGCCAATTTCACGCAACCCTGATGCTGACAGTTGGGGCGTCCTGCCGGGACGCCTGATTGCGTGCCCTGGCGGGCATTTGATGATTCTGACCCCTCCTGCATAATGCAGGAGAACTCCTCTACCCTCTGTCTTAATGCCCTGGCGGGCATTTGATGATTCTGACGACGTCATTGGTCACATTGATGGCGTTCCAATTGTCAAAAGGTCTTAATGCCCTGGCGGGCATTTGATGATTCTGACAGCAGACATCTAGACAACTGAAAGTGGGAGAAACTTTGCTTCTCTAAGCCCAATTC